>NZ_BAAGPR010000007.1:0-140260 GCF_054783955.1 Streptomyces mayteni
GGCTCGGTGGCGAGCACGGCGCGGACGGCGTCGGCGACGGCCGGGGCGGCGGCGGGGTCACCGCCGGCGGCGCCGGCGCGCAGCGCGGGCCCCGAGAGTTCGTAGCCGACCGGTCCCGCCACGTCGACGACCAGGGCGCCGGCGTTCTCCTGGACGGCGGCGCGCAGCGCCTGGGCGGTGGTCACGGCGACCGGGCGGGCGTCGGGGCGCCAGCGGGCCATGGTCTCGACGGCCGTGAACACCGGAAGCGCGCGCCGGCCGTTGGGCAGTTCCAGGGTGAGGACGGCCATCTCGCTGCTCTTCTCGCGGCGCAGCCCTTCGGGTCCGGTCTCGGCCTCGCCGAGCACGGCGACGACGGGCACCAGCAGCCGGGCGTCGGCGAGCGCGGTCACCAGCCGCGGTTCGGCGGCCGGGTCGCTCGCCCAGGCGTCGAGCGCGGACCTGAGCTCGGGGGCGGCGGTGCCGTCGTCGTCGGCGAAGGCGGGCTGCGGGATGTTCTTCTGGGCCACGGCGACGAGGTTAGGCGGCGCCTCCCGAGGGCGGGCCGGCGGGTCCCGCAGGGGGTGGCGCCAGCCGTCCGGGCGCCCCTCTTCCGGGGCATGTTCCGCGACACGCTCGGTCGTCGCCCACGCGTGGCGGCGGGGCGTGATAGAGCGCCCGTCGGTCTCGCGGAGTGATCGCCGTCACGTCCCGTTACGCGTTCTTCATGCGGGAGGCGGTGACTCGGGCACCTGTGCGGGATACGGTGCGGAGTCATGAGCCTGATCCCCGGTCCGGTAGCACGGCGGATCCGGCCTGCCCTGGTCGTGAACGCCGCCCTCGCCACCTCGCTGCTCGCCGGCACGGTGGCCAGCGACTCCGTGCGCGACGCGGCCGACGCGGTGCTCGGCGCCGCCGACCGGCCGGCGGACGACGCGCTCGACGCCGCGAACGCCACCCCCTGGCCCCGGGCCACCTCGGGCGCCTCGCCGCACGCGCTGGCGCCGTCCGCCCCGAACGCCGCGCTCGCCGAGTCCCTGGCACCGCTGCTCGCCGACCACCGCACCCGGCTCTCCGTCGTGGTGCTGGCCGAGGACACCGGGCTCACGGCCAGCTTCGGCACCGGCCGGTTCGACACCGCGAGCATCGTCAAGGTGAACATCCTCGCGGCGCTGCTGCTCCAGGCGCAGGACGAAGGGCGGGAGTTGACCGCGTCCGAACGCGCCCAGGCCGCGGTGATGATCCAGCAGAGCGACAACGACGCGGCCGACGAGCTGTGGCGGACGATAGGCGGCATGAGCGGCTTCGACGCCGCCAACCGGCGCCTGGGCCTGGACGCGACCGAGGGGGGCGCGGGAGGCCACTGGGGGCTGACCCAGACCACCAGCGCCGACCAACTGACCCTGCTGCGGGCCGTGTACGGGGTGAACTCCCCGCTCACCGACGAATCCCAGGGCTACCTGAGGGAGTTGATGGCCGCCGTCGTCCCCGAGCAGCAGTGGGGGATATCGGCCGCCGCGGACGGCGGCTTCGAGCTGAAGAACGGCTGGCTGCCACGCTCCCAGACGGAGTTGTGGGACGTCAACAGCATCGGCCGGGTGACCTCGGGTGGCACGTCCTACCTGGTCGCGGTCGTCTCGGACGGGCACGCCGCCTTCGAGGACGGCATAGCCATGGTGGAGGCCGCGGCCCGGGCCGCGGTCGAGGCGGTCACGACGGATCCGGGGGCCAACCTGAACGCGGCCCGAAGGCTGGGCCCGATCGCCTGAGCCGGCGGTCGAGCAGCGTGCGCAGCCGGCCGGCCACGCCGCCGAGCGCGCCCGCCACGCCGAGCAGGATCACGCCGAGCGCCCCGGACACCGGGGCCAGCCAGGCGGCGCCGCCCGCCCCGTCGTCCACCTCGCGCGGCCCGGGGCCGAAATACTCGCCCTCGTAGGGCCCCGACGCGGGCGCGAGCTCCCGGCGCGTCAGGGACGCCCCCGCCTCGATCGCGGCGGCCGCGTCGACGAGGCCGGCGCCGACGGCGTCGTTGCGCCCGCCCTCGGGTGGCTGTTGGGCGGTCTCGACCAGCACCCGCCTGACCTGGGCCGGCGTCAGTTCCGGGTTGGCGGCGAGCATCAGCGCCACGGAGCCGGAGACGAAGGCGGCGGCGGCCGAGGTGCCCCAGCCCGCGTAGTAGCGGCCGTCCGGGTCGGCCACTATGACGTCCTTGCCCGGCGCGCTGAGCGTGGCGTACCAGCGCCTGGTGGAGAACTCGGCGGGGCCGCCGGTGCGGTCGACGGCGGCGACGGCGATCACGCCCGGGTAGCCGGCCGGATAGGAGACGGGGTCGCCGCGCTCGCCGCCGTTGCCGGCCGAGGCGACGACGACGGCGCCCTTGTCGAGCGCGTAGCGGACGGCCGCGTCCTCCTCGGGGTCGGGGTGGGCGGACTCGCTGTCGTCGCCGAGGGAGAGGTTGATGACGTCGGCGCCCTGGTCGACGGCCCAGCGGATGCCCTCGGCGAGGGCGCCGGCGCGGGCCTCGCGGGCCTCCTCGCGCTGCGGGTCGTCGTCCTCCAGGAGCACCCGCACGGGCAGGATGGTGGCCTGCGGCGCGACGCCGATCACCCCGCTCCCCCGGCCGGCGCCGTGGCCGCGGCCGGCGATGATGCCGGCCATGGCGGTGCCGTGCGCCGCCCAGGTGGGGTCGCCGGGGCCGGCGCCCATGCCGACGAGGTCGACCCCGTCGCCCACGGCGCCGACCAGGTCCGGGTGGTCGGCGTCGACGCCGGTGTCCAGGACGGCGACGGTGATGCCGTCACCGCGGGTGGACTCCCACGCCTCCGGGGCGTTCACGGCGTCGAGCGCCCACTGCTGCTGGTCGCGGATGGAGTCGGCGCGGGCGGCCGGCGCGGCGCCCGGCAGCAGCGGGGCGGCGAGCACGGTGCCGAGCGCGAGGGCGAGGGCCGCGAGCCGGCGGGCCTGGGTCGTCATCGCGTCTCCTGGGTGAGGGACTCGGCGGACTCGCGCAGCCCGGCCTCGATCCGGTCGGCGATGCCCGCCGCGTCGTGGCCGAGCCCCGCGAGGGCGATGGTGGAGTCCTGGCCGTCCGCCGTGGCCTCGGCGGCCGGTTCCGGATCGGAGATCGGGCGGCCGTCGGCGAAGCCGCTCACGGAGTAGACGACGACGGGGAGTTCGGTCAGGACGCGGACGGACCAGGAGGCCCGCTGGGCGTCCCCGAAGTCGTCCGCGGGGGTGCCGGGGGCGGCGAAGGGTTTGGGCAACAGGTCGCCGCGGGCGGCGAGTTCCTCGTCGGCGAAGCGGCCGGCGAGGGCGTCCATCCCGGCGGAGTCGGCATCGGCGAACAGCAGGCCGACGGTGGTGACGGTGCTCTGGGTCTCGTCGGTGTAGGTGGCGCGCACCAGCCGGTGGCAGCCGATGCCGGACAACACCTCGGCGAGCAGCGGGTCGAGGGCGTCGGCGCAGGCGCCGTCGGGGGCGACGGCCACGCGTATCCAGCGGCGGTCGGCGCCGCCGGGGCCCGCGCCGGCGCCGTCGATCTCGGCGGGGAACAGCTCGTCGACCGGCCTGTCGCGCCAGAGTTCGCGGGCGTTGTCGAAGGCGGTCCTGGCCGCCTGTTCCTCGCCGCCGGTGAGCCAGGCGCCGGCGGCCGCGCCGCCGAGCAGCCCGGCGCCGAGCACCAGGCAGGCGACCGCGGCGACGACCCGGCTCGAGGCGCGGCGGGCGATGATGCCGCGCAGGTCGAGGGTGGCGGGCGAGTCGGCGACGGCCGGGCGGGGCGGGGGCGTTGCCCCGGGTGGTGCGCTCCTGGGCGGTGGTGGCGCCGCAGGGGGCGGCGGGGTCGCGGGGCGCGGTGGGGTGGCCGGCCGGGGTGGGGCGGGGGACGCCGGGGGCGGGGTGGGGATGCGCCGGGGACCCTGCTCCGTGTTCATCCACCCTCTCCCCGGCCCACCAGCGCCGCTGGTCACGCGTGTCGTGGTCACTTTACGGTCGTCGGCTCAGACTTCGGTACCTGGCCCGGCCGCGACCGCCCTGGCGTCCTGGACGAACCGGTCGAGAACGTCCGGCTCGGGGGCGTCGGGCCCGATGTCGCCGCCGATCCTGAGCAGCAGCAGGGTGTCCGAGCCGTCCGGGGCGCGGAAGGCCACGGACTCGACGTACGCCTCGGTGCCGACCTCGGTGGTGACGCGGGTGCGGACCCGGTAGCCCTCCTGTCCGGCGACGGTGACCGGCTCGGAGATCTCCTCCCGGGAGTCGGTGATCCCGCCGTAGGAGTCGGGTCCGTAGGAGTCCCGCTCGTTGCCCGCGATGTCGCCGAGCGCCAACTGTTCCGGGGTGACGCCTGAGACGTCGGGCACGCCGATCAGGAAGACGCCGGCGTCCACGCAGTCGAGGTCGGGGGCGAGGGGGCAGGGGTAGCCGCCGCTGGTGGTCACCGAGACGCCGCCCTCCGTCTGCCCCTCCTCCCAGCCCTCGGGCACCGGCAGGGCGACCCCGCCGGCCTGGGCCCGGGTGAAGCCGGGCCCGGCGCCGCTTTCGCCGTCGCCGCCGTCCCCACCGTCACCGCCGTCACCGCCGTCGTCGTCCTCGCCGCCCTCGCCGTCCCGTTGGGGTGGTTCGTCGGAGCGGGCCTGGCCGGGCCGCGCCTCGTCGTCCGAGGCGCCGCCGGAGAGCAGCAGCCCCGCGACGAGCAGGCCGGTGAGGAGCAGCGCGCCGCCGATCAGCATGGCGAGGCGGCCGCCCCGACCCTCGGGCCGCGGCGGCTGGTGGGCGGGGGGCGGGGGCACGAGCGGTGCGGAGACGGTCGGATAGCCGTAGCCGGGGGTCGGGTTGGGCGGCGTGGTCGGCGGCTCGCCGCCGGCGGGGCGGGTGCCGCCGGTCCAGGTCGAGCCGTCCCACCACCGCTCCATGGTGGGCCCGCCCTCGGTCTGGGCCGGATCCCGGTACCAGCCGGGAGGCGTCGTCATGCTCACGGAGTGAACTTGCCACAGCTTGGCCCACGGGGCCACCGTGCGTCGCCGCTCGAACGCCCGACCCGGCGGTGGCGGGGGGTCAGAGCGGGGTCACATAGGCGCCCGAAATACCGCCGTCCACCAGGAACTCGGCGGCGTTGACGAAGGAGGCGTCGTCGCTGGCGAGGAACGCGACGGCGGCGGCGATCTCCTCGGGCTCCGCGAACCGGCCCGTCGGCACGTGCACGAGGCGGCGCGCGGCGCGCTCCGGATCCTTGGCGAACAGCTCCTTCAGCAGCGGGGTGTTGACGGGGCCTGGGCAGAGCGCGTTGACCCGGATGCCCTCGCGGGCGAACTGCACGCCGAGCTCGCGGGACATGGCGAGCACGCCGCCCTTGGACGCGGTGTAGCTGATCTGGGAGGTGGCGGCGCCCATCACGGCGACGAAGGAGGCGGTGTTGATGACGGAGCCGCGCCCCTGCCGGCGCATGTGCGGGATGACGGCCTTGCAGCACAGGTAGACGGAGGTGAGGTTGACCTCCTGGACCCGGCGCCAGACGTCGAGTTCCGTGGTGAGGATGGAGTCGTCGTCGGGGGGCGAGACGCCGGCGTTGTTGAACGCGATGTCGACGGCGCCGTAGGCGTCCACGGTGGTCTGGAAGAGCGCCTCGACCTGCTCGGCTTCGGTGACGTCGGCGTGCACGTAGCGGCCGCCGGTCTCGGCGGCGGCGGCCTCGCCGCGTTCCGCGTCGATGTCGGCCAGGACCACGGTGGCGCCCTCGGCGGCGAACCGGCGGGCGGTGGCGAGGCCGATGCCGCTGGCGGCTCCGGTGATGACGGCGGTGCGGCCGACCAGCCGGCGGGGGGTCGCTGGGGTCTGGGTCACTGCGGGTCCCTTGGGTCGTGGTGGTGGATCCGGTCGTCGGACGGCAGGACGGGGCTAGGGCCTGTCTTCCGGATCTTCGTGGGGCCGCGACGCCAGCTACGGCACCTCGCTGCGTTACCGAATCGCGCGAATACGGCCAAGTATGAGCTGCGCTGCGGTCGATGTGCGGCTCCGCCGCGTGGGGCGCCTTGCGATGCACCGCATCTGGGGGTACCTCCAAGGCCGCCAGGCCTGGGGGAGCCAAGGCCTGATCCACGAAGATCCAAAAGACAGGCCCTAGGCGTCCGAGGCGAGGAAGACGTTCTTGGTCTCGGTGAACGCGGCCAGCGCGTCGGGCCCGAGCTCGCGGCCGAGCCCCGACTGCTTGAAGCCGCCGAAGGGGGTGGCGTAGCGCACGCTGCTGTGCGAGTTGACCGAGAGGTTGCCGGCGGCGACACCGCGGGAGACGCGCAGCGCCCGGCCGAGGTCGCGGGTCCAGATCGATCCGGAGAGGCCGTAGTCGGTGGCGTTGGCGAGCCGGACGGCCTCGTCCTCGTCGTCGAAGGGGGTGACGACGGCGACCGGTCCGAAGATCTCCTCGACGGCGGCGCGCTCGCCGGCCTGGTGGGCTTCGAGGACCGTGGCGGGGTACCAGAACCCGGGGCCCGCCGGGGCGCGGCCGCGGATCGCGGCCGGCGCGTCCTCGGGCACGTAGGAGCGGACCCGCTCCCACTGGGCGGCCGAGATCAGCGGGCCGACGGCGGTGTCCTCGTCGGCCGGGTCGCCCACGACGACGGCCTGTACGGCGGGTTCGAGGAGGGCCAGGAAGCGGTCGTAGGCGGGGCGTTGCACCAGGATGCGGCTGCGGGCGCAGCAGTCCTGGCCGGTGTTGTCGAGGAACGAGCCGGGCGCGCTGGCGGCGGCGCGCTCCAGGTCGGCGTCGGCGAAGACGATGTTGGGGCTCTTGCCGCCGAGTTCGAGGGTGACCCGCTTGACGGCGGCGGCGCAGTGGGTCATGACCCGCCTGCCGGTGGCGGTGGAGCCGGTGAACACGATCTTGGCGACCCCCGGGTGGGTGACCAGGGCCTCCCCGGTGCCCGGGCCGTCGCCTGGCAGCACCTGGAAGAGGCCCTCGGGCAGGCCGGCGGCCAGGGCGAGTTCGGCGAGCCGCAGCGCGGTGAGCGGGGTGGTCTCGGCGGGCTTGAGCAGCACGGCGTTGCCGGCGGCGAGCGCGGGCGCGGCGCCCCAGGCGGCGATGGGCATCGGGAAGTTCCAGGGGGTGATCACGCCGACGACGCCGAGCGGTTCGTGGAAGGTGACGTCGAGGCCGCCGGCCACCGGGATCTGCCGGCCGGTCAGCCGCTCGACGCCGCCGGCGGCGTAGTCGAGCAGGTCGCGGACGTTGCCCGCCTCCCAGCGGGCGTTGCCGATCGGGTGGCCGGCCTCGCGGACCTCGATCCCGGCCAGTTCCTCCCGGGCCGCGTCCACCTCGGCGGCGAACCGGCGCAGCAGCCTGGCCCGGTCGCCCGGGGCGGCCGCGGCCCAGCCGGTCTGGGCGGCGGCCGCCCGGCGCACGGCCGCGGCCACCTCGGCCGGGGTGGTGACGGGGATGGTGGCGATGGTCTCCTCGGTCGCCGGGTTGACGATCTCGTGCGCCGACGGCGTGGTCTGCACGGTGCGGCTCGCTCCTCGTTACGGGTGTGCGGGTGTGCGGGTGTGCGGTGGTGCGACGGGGCGGGGTCGGGGTCGGGGATCAGAGGCGTTCGAAGGAGCGGAACCGTTCCCAGTCGGTGACGGCGCCGTCGTAGGCGTCCTGCTCGACCCGCGCCATGTGGAGGTAGTGCTCGACCACCTCGTCGCCGAAGGCGGCGCGGGCGACGGCGCTGTCGCGCCAGAGCGCCGCTGCGTCGCGCAGCGTGGCCGGCACCAGCTGGGCGTCGCCTGTGTAGGCGTTGCCGTCGCAGGGTTCTGGGAGTTCGAGGCCCTGCTCGACGCCGTGCAGGCCGGCCGCGATCATCGCGGCGACGGCGAGGTAGGGGTTGACGTCGCCGCCGGGGAGCCGGTTCTCCATCCGCAGCGAGGGGCCGTGGCCGACGACGCGGAGCGCGCAGGTGCGGTTGTCCACACCCCAGGCGACGGCGGTGGGGGCGAAGGAGCCGGCCCGGAAGCGCTTGTAGGAGTTGATGTTGGGCGCGTAGAACAGCGAGAACTCGCGCAGCGTGGCGAGTTGGCCGGCGAGGAACCCCCGCATGGTCGGCGACATGCCGTGTGGCTCGCGGGCGTCGGCGGCCGCGAAGACCGGGCGGCCCTCGGCGTCGCGCAGCGAGAAGTGGATGTGGCAGGAGTTGCCCTCGCGCTCGTCGTACTTGGCCATGAAGGTCAGGGCGACGCCCTCCTGGGCGGCGATCTCCTTGGCGCCGGTCTTGTAGACGGCGTGCTGGTCGCAGGTGGTGAGCGCGTCGGCGTATCGGAAGGCGATCTCGTGCTGGCCGAGGTTGCACTCGCCCTTGGCGGACTCGACGACGAGCCCGGCGCCGGCCATCTCGTTGCGGATCCGGCGCAGCAGCGGCTCGACGCGGCCGGTGCCGAGCACCGAGTAGTCGACGTTGTACTGGTTGGCCGGGGTGAGGCCCCGGTAGCCCGCGTCCCAGGCCCGCTCGTAGCTGTCCTTGAAGAGCAGGAACTCCAGCTCGGTGCCGGCGTGTCCGGTCCAGCCGCGGTCGGCGAGCCGGTCGAGCTGGCGGCGCAGGATCTGCCGCGGGGAGGGGGCGACCGGGCTGCCGTCGTGCCAGGCGAGGTCGGCGGTGATCATGGCGGTGCCCGGGTGCCAGGGCACCCGGCGGAGGGTGTCGGGGTCGCCGCGCATGGCGAAGTCGCCGTAGCCGCGCGCCCAGGAGGACATGGCGTAGCCGTCGACGGTGTTCATGTCGGTGTCCACGGCGAGCAGGTAGTCGCAGCCCTCGCTGCCGTTCCGCCAGACCTCGTCGAGGAAGAACCTGGCGGCGAACCGCTTGCCCTGGAGGCGGCCCTGCATGTCGGTGAAGGCGAGGACGACGGTGTCGAGCTCGCCGAGGTCGACCAGGCCCCGCAGTTCCTCGATGGACAGCGGTGGTGTGCGATCCCACACGGCTACGGCCTCCTGTCGTTTCCGTCGGGGGCCATAAGGTAGCGGCGCAGACCATTGATTGGGAAGTAGGTCCGATGGACGACGAGGTCGGCGGCCGGGGCGGCGGCGCCGAACGGTTGACGGCGGTGCTGCGGCCGGTGCGCGCCGGCAACGGCTTCGAGGAGGCGCTTGAGCAGATACTCCAGGTGCTCAGGCTCGGCCTGGTGCCGGCCGGCGAACGGCTGCCCGCGGAGCGCGAGTTGGCGTCCCGGCTCGGGGTGAGCCGGGTGACGCTGCGCGAGGTGCTGAAGGTGCTGCAGGACGAGGGTCTGGTGGAGAGCCGGCGCGGCAGGTACGGCGGCACCTTCGTCTGCCGGCGGCCGCCGCCCGCCGGCGACGCCGGGCGGGCCGAGCTGCGGCGGCGGATCGCGGACGTGGACCTGGAGGACGCGCTGCGGCTGCGCGCGGTGCCGGGCGTCGGCGCGGCGGGGCTGTGCGCCGCCGGGCCGCCGGACGCCGAAGGCGCGGCCCGGCTGCGGGCGGCGCTCGCCGCCACCGATGAGGCGGCGCCGGCCGACTACCGGCGGATGGACACCGCGCTGCACCTGACGCTGGCCGAGCTGTCCGGCTCCCCCTCGCTGGCCGCCCAGTACGCGGCGGTGCGGGCCACGGTGAACGATCTGCTGGACTGCATCCCGCTGCTGGTCCGCAACCTGGGGCACTCGCAGGCCCAGCACGTGGCGCTGGTGGCGGCGGTGTGCGAGGGGGACGCGGACGGGGCGCGGGAGATGATGCGCGAGCACTGCGCGGGGACGGCGGCGCTGCTCCGCGGCTTCCTGGCCTGACGCCGCTCCCCCGCCGCTTCCCCGCCGCTTCCCCGCCCCGACCGCCGGCTCGGCCGTAACAGCCCTTTTACGCACGGGGGGTTGCGCGGCGCGCGCTCCACCCGCAAAGGTATGCGCCCAAACCATTCGTGCCCCTCGCGGGCGGCGCGTCAGGAGCGGCCCATGACCGAGCAGACCGAGCCAGGCACCGCACCGTCGTCCGGCGCCGAGCCGTCCGCCGCGGAGGACGCCTATCTGCGCCGCCGGGCGCTGCGCACCGGCAGCGCCGGGCCGCTGCTGCTGACCGGCCTCGGCGTCGCCTACGTGGTCTCCGGCGACTACGCGGGCTGGAACTTCGGCCTGGCCGAGGGCGGTTTCGGCGGCCTGGCCATCGCCGCGGCGCTGATGGGGATCATGTACACCTGCATGGTGTTCGCGCTGGCCGAGCTGGCCGCCGTGCTGCCGACGGCCGGCGGCGGCTACGGCTTCGCGCGGCGGGCGCTCGGTCCCTGGGGCGGGTTCCTGACCGGCACGGCGATCCTGATCGAGTTCGTGCTGGCGCCGGCCGCGATCGCGATCTTCATCGGCGACTACGTGGAGTCCCTCGACCTGTTCGGGCTGGAGTCGAGCTGGCCGGTCTACCTGGGCTGTTTCGTGGTGTTCCTGGCCATCCACCTGTGGGGCGTGGGCGAGGCACTGCGGTTCAGCCTGACGGTGACGGCGATCGCGGTGGCCGCGCTGCTGGTCTTCGTGGTCGGGGCGCTGGCCGACTTCAGCCCGGGCTCGCTCGACGACATCCCGGTGGACGCCGGGGCGTTCGGCGCGAGCTCCTGGCTGCCGTTCGGGCTGCTCGGCATCTGGGCGGCGTTCCCGTTCGGCATGTGGTTCTTCCTCGGGGTGGAGGGGGTGCCGCTGGCCGCCGAGGAGACCAGGGACCCGGCGCGCACCCTGCCGAGGGCGATGGCCTGGGCGATCGGCGTCCTGCTGGTGCTCGCCCTGCTGACCTTCGTGGCCGCCACCGGGGCGCGGGGCTCGGCGGCGGTGATGGAGGCCGGCAACCCTCTGGTGGCGGCGCTCGAACCGGACGGCGAGACGACGGCCCTGAGCCGCTTCGTGAACTACGCGGGCCTGGCCGGCCTGGTGGCGTCCTTCTTCTCCCTGGTCTACGCGGGCTCCCGGCAGCTGTTCGCGCTCTCCAGGGCCGGCTACCTGCCGCGCTTCCTCTCGCTGACCAGCCGGCGCAGGTCGCCCTACCTGGGCCTGCTGATCCCCGGCGCGCTGGGCTTCGCGCTCGCCGCCGCGACCGGTGACGGGGCGCGGATGCTGAACGTGGCGGTCTTCGGCGCGACGATCTCGTACGCCCTGATGACGCTCTCGCACATCGTGCTGCGGCGCCGCGAGCCGGCGCTGCACCGGCCCTACCGCACCCCCGGCGGCGTGCTGACCTCGGGGATCGCGTTCGTGCTGGCGCTGGCGGCGCTGGTCGCGACGTTCCTGGTGGACCGGGACGCGGCGTTCATCGCGCTCGGCGTGTACGCGGTGGCGGCGGCGTACTTCGCCTTCTACAGTCGGCATCGCCTGGTGGCCGCGGCGCCGGAGGAGGAGTTCGCGGCCCTGGCCGCGGCCGAGGCCGAACTGACCCGGGACTGAAGGGAGTCGGCGCGATGGCGCTGCCGCTGATCGGGATCAGCAGCTATCTGGAGGACCGGGCGCGGTGGGGGGTGTGGGAGACGCCGGCGGCGCTGCTGCCGGCCGGCTACCACCGGCAGACGCAGCGGGCGGGCGGCCTCGCCGTCCTGCTGCCGCCGGACGGCGCGCCGGAGGCGGCGGCCACCGCGGTCGCCCGCCTCGACGGGCTGGTGATCTCCGGCGGACCCGACGTGGATCCGGCCCGCTTCGGGGCCACCCGCGACCCGCGCACCGGACCGCCGGCGCCCGAGCGGGACGCGTGGGAGCTGGCGCTGATCGAGGCGGCGCTGGCCGCCGGTCTGCCGCTGCTGGGGATCTGCCGGGGCATGCAGCTGCTCAACGTGGCGCTCGGTGGGACGCTCAACCAGCACGTGGCAGGACACCAGGGCCGGCCTGGCACCTTCGTCGACCACGAGGTCACGCCGGTGCCGGGCAGCCGGCTGGCCGCCGTCCTCTCCCCCGCGCCGCTCGCGGTACCCACCCACCACCACCAGTCGGTGGCCGATCTCGGCACCGGTCTCACGGCCACCGCGCGCGCCGCCGACGGCACGGTCGAGGCGCTCGAGCTGCCCGCCTCCGCGGCGTTCGTGCTGGCCGTCCAGTGGCATCCGGAGGCGGCCGACGACCCCCGTCTGCTCCGCGCGCTGGTCGCCGCCGCCGAGGGCTGAGCCGGCCGCGAACGGCCGTGGGCCGTGGGATGCGCCGGTGGCGCGTCCCACGGCCCACGGCCCGGCGAACGCTAGCGGTGGGACGCCGCCGGTTCGCGCTCGGCCGCCGCGGCCGCGGCGAGCTGCGCCTTGCCGCCCGGCATGACCCGGACGAACCAGTGCGAGCGGCCGGCGACCAGTGGCGCGACGACGGCCAGGATCAGCACGTAGCCGGCGATGAACGGCGAGAGCCGCGAGTCGAGGCCGGCCGCGGCCGCCATGGTGGCCAGGATCAACGCGAACTCGCCGCGCGCCAGCAGCGTGGTGGCCACGTTGGACGCCGGTTGCGGGCCGAAGCCGTAGATCCGGGCCGTGACCACGCCGGCCAGCAGGTTCATCGAGACGGTGATCACGATGGCGATCAGCACCGGCCAGATGACGATGGGCAGGTCGCCGGGGGCGATCGACAGGCCGAAGCCGAAGAAGAAGATCGCCGCGAAGGCGTCGCGCAGCGGGTGCACCAGATCCCGGATCCGGTCGCCCGAGGTGGTGTTGCCCAGGATCAGGCCGACCATGAAGGCGGCGATGGCGTCGGCCACGCCGAAGGTCTCGGCGATGCCGGAGATCAGGACGGCCGCGCCGAGGAACGAGATGACCAGCAGCTCGTTGTCCTTGATCGCGAACAGCTTGCCGATCAGGCCGGTGCCCCAGCGGGCCGCGACGGCCAGCGCCAACAGGAAGCCGAACGCCTTGCCGATGTCGACGGCCATGGCGCCGAGGTCGTCGGCCCCGGAGATCACCGGTTGCAGGGCCGCCAGGTAGAGGGCGAGGAAGATGTCCTCGACCACGATGATGCCGAGGATCGGCTTGGTCTCCGGATTGCCGATGCGTCCGAGGTCGACGAGGATCTTGGTCACGATGGCGGAGGACGAGATGCCGAGCACGCCGGCGAGCACCAGCGCCTCGGAGGTGCCCCAGCCGAGCGCGAAGCCGAAGCCCAGGCCGGCGCCGACGTTCAGCGCCAGATAGGTGCAGCCGGCCACGGCCATCTTGCGGCCGCCGGTCTTGAGGTCGTCCATGTGGAACTCGAGACCCAGGTAGAACAGCAGCAGCACCAGGCCGAGCGCGGACAGCATCTCCAGGTCGTGCGGATCGTCGAGCAGCACGAAGCCCGGGGTGTTGGGGCCGAGGAGTATCCCGGCCAGGATGAACAGGGGAATCGTGGGCAGTCCTATCCGGCTGCCGAGGCGGGCGAGGATGGCGGCGGCCACGAAGGCGCCGCCCATGGCGAGCAGGGTGTCAGCGTGTCCCATGTGATCACCCGCGCCGAGTGGAGCTGGGGGACAGGAGCGAACGGGGGCCGGGTCGGGCGGGCGTCAGCGAGCGGATGTTTCCTCCTGGGGCGTCCGGACGGCTCGGTCATCTGAGCGTCGAGAGGGCGTAAAGAAACCGTCAATAGTTAGCATATCAAACGATTATTTTTACGTCGGAGGGACCGATCGCTCACCCGCTCCTTACGGCATGATCCGGTGTGTGACCAGACGCATCATGCTGCTCGACACCGCCTCGCTCTACTTCCGCGCCTACTTCGGCGTGCCGGAATCGGTCCGCGCCCCGGACGGCACCCCCGTCAACGCCGTCCGCGGGCTGCTCGACTTCATCGCCCGGCTGGTGGCCGACCACCGCCCCGACGATCTCGTCGCCTGCCTCGACGAGGACTGGCGCCCGGCCTGGCGAGTGGCACTGATCCCCGGCTACAAGGCCCACCGGGTGGCCGAGGAGCACGCCGGGGGCCCGGACACCGAGACCGTGCCCGACACGCTCACTCCCCAGGTCCCGGTCATCGACGCGGTGCTCGACGCGCTCGGCATCGCCCGGGTCGGCGCCCCGGGCTACGAGGCCGACGACGTGATCGGCACCCTGGCCGGCCGCTCGACGGGCCCGGTCGACATCGTCACCGGCGACCGCGACCTCTTCCAGCTGATCGACGACGCGCGGGGGGTGCGGGTGCTCTACCCCGTCAAGGGCATGAGCACCCTGACCGGCTTCGACGGCGCGGCACTGCGCGCGAAGTACGGCGTGGACGGTCCCGGCTACGCCGACCTCGCCCTGCTCCGCGGCGACCCGAGCGACGGGCTGCCGGGCGTGGCCGGCATCGGCGAGAAGACCGCGGCCCGGCTGATCGACCAGTTCGGCGACCTCGCCGGCATCCTGGCCGCCGTCGACGACCCGCGCGCCGCCCTCACCCCCACCCAGCGGAAGCGGCTCACCGACGCCAGGGACTACCTCGCCGTGGCGCCCAGGGTCGTCCGGGTCGCCACCGACGTGCCGCTGCCGCCGCACGACGCGGCGCTGCCGACCGCGCCGCGCGACCCCGAGGCGCTGGACGCCCTGAACGCCCGCTGGGGCCTGGGCGGCTCCCTGACCAGGCTTCTCGGCGCGCTCCAGCGCTGAGCCGGGCCTGGCCGGCCCGGCTCAGCCGGCTCAGCCCACCGAGCTGTACGCCACCACGCCCCGCAGCACCGCGTCAACCGCCTTCCTGGCGCTCCCCGGCACCGTGCCCTCGGGCGGGGCGGCGGCCGCGATCTGCCCGAGCACGTCGATCACCTGCTTGCACCAGCGCACGAAGTCGCCGGCCGGCATGTCCGCGTCCCGCAGGACCGCGTCGAGGCCGTTCCCGTGGGCCCAGCGGAAGACCGGCATCGCGAAGCCGAGATCCGGCTCGCGCTGGCCGACGCCGGTGGCCTGGCTGATCCGGTGCTCCTCCTCCAGCGCGTCGAGCCGGCCCCAGATCCGCACCATCTCGCCCAGGGCCTGGCGGGCCGGGCCGCCCGGCAGCTCGGGCGCCGGCGCGTCGTCCGCGGAGCGGGCCTCGTAGACCAGGGCGGAGGCGCAGGCCGCCAGCTCCTCGGGGCCGAGCCCCTCCCAGACGCCGGCCCGCAGGCACTCGCTGGCCAGCAGGTCGAGCTCGCCGTAGAGCCGGCCGAGGCGACGCCCCTCCCTGGTGACCTCGTCGTCGCGCAGGTAGTCGAGCTCGGTCAGCAACGCGCAGACCTGGTCGAAGGTCCTGGCGATGGTGTTGGTGCGGCCCTCGATCCGCCGCTCCAGCCCGCGGTTGTCCCGCTCCAGGCGGTAGTACCGCTCGGCCCACCTGGCGTGGTCCTCGCGATCGTCGCAGCCGTGGCAGGGGTGCGCGCGGATCTCGGTGCGCAGCCGCGCGATCTCGGCGTCGTCCGCGGCCGCGGCCCGCTGCCTGCGGTGCCGGCGCGGCTCGTCGTGCGACACCCTGGAGCGCAGCGCCGAGGCCAGGTCACGCCGGGACTGCGGGCTGCGCGGGTTGAAGGACTTGGGGATCCGCATCCGGTCCAACGGCTCGACCGGCACCGGAAAGTCGATCGACGCCAGCCGCTTGACCTGCCGCTCGACGGTGAGCACCAGCGGGCGCGGGCCGTCCTGCGGGTCGAAGCCACGGTGGCCAGGGCTGCGGCCTGGCCTGGTCCCCGGGTCGAGCACCAGCGCGAGCCCCGCGAACTTGCCGGTCGGCACGTGGATGATGTCGCCGGGCCGCAGCTGCTCGAGCGAGCTGGCGGCGGCGGCCCGCCGCTGGGCCACACCCTGCCTGGCCAGCTCCGTCTCCCGCTCCTTGAGCCGGTGCCGCAGCCGCGCGTACTCCTCGAAGTTCCCCAGGTGGCAGGTCATCGCCTCGCGGTAGCCGGCGAGACCCGTCTCGTTCCGCTGGACCTGGCGCGAGATCCCGACCACCGCCCGGTCGGCCTGGAACTGCGCGAAGGACGTCTCCAGCAGCTCCCGCGAACGGTGCCGGCCGAACTGGCCGACCAGGTTGACCGCCATGTTGTACGAGGGCCTGAAGGACGAGCGCAGCGGATAGGTGCGGGTGCCGGCGAGGCCCGCCACGTGCCCGGGATCCATCCCGCGCTGCCACAGCACCACCGCGTGGCCCTCGATGTCGATCCCGCGCCGACCGGCCCGGCCGGTGAGCTGGGTGTACTCGCCGGGCGTGATGTCGGCGTGCTGCTCGCCGTTCCACTTGACCAGCTTCTCCAACACCACGGAACGGGCCGGCATGTTGATGCCGAGCGCCAGCGTCTCGGTGGCGAACACCGCCTTCACCAGGCCGCGGACGAACAGCTCCTCGACGATCTCCTTGAACGTCGGCAGCATGCCGGCGTGGTGCGCCGCGATACCGCGCTCCAGGCCCTCCAGCCACTCGAAGTAGCCGAGCACGTGCAGGTCCTCGTCGGGGATGGCCGCCGTGCGGCGCTCCACGATCTCCCGCACCCGCGCCCTGGCCGGCGCGTCGTTGAGCCGGAGCCCGGCGTGCAGGCACTGCTGGACGGCGGCCTCGCAGCCGGCCCGGCTGAAGATGAAGGTGATGGCGGGCAGCAGCCCCTCGGCGTCGAGCCGGTCGATGACCTCGACCCGGCTCGGCGTGTAGACCCGGGAGCGCTGCCGCCGCTCCCGCTCCCGGTCGGCCGCCCGGCGCCGGTCGCGGCCGTTCCGGTCCCGGTCGCGGGCGCCCCAGCTGCGGCTGTTCTCCAGCCGGGCCATCCGCTGCAGGTCGGGGTTGACCTCGCGCTTGTGCTCCGACTCCTCGAACAGGTCGAGCATCCGGCGGCCGGCCAGCACGTGCTGCCACAGCGGCACCGGCCGGTGCTCGGAGACGATCACCCGGGTGTCGCCGCGCACCGTGTCCAGCCAGTCGCCGAACTCCTCGGCGTTGGAGACCGTGGCGGAGAGCGAGACCAGGGTGACGGACTCGGGCAGGTGGATGATCACCTCCTCCCAGACCGCGCCGCGGAAGCGGTCCGACAGGTAGTGCACCTCGTCCATCACGACGTAGCCGAGGCCCACCAGGGCCTGCGAGCCGGCGTAGAGCATGTTCCGCAGCACCTCGGTGGTCATCACGACCACCGGGGCGTCCGCGTTCACGCTGTTGTCGCCGGTGAGCAGGCCGACCCGGTCGGCGCCGTACCGCTTGACCAGGTCGGTGTACTTCTGGTTGGAGAGCGCCTTGATCGGCGTGGTGTAGAAGCACTTGCGCCCCTGGTCGAGCGCCAGGTGGACGGCGAACTCCCCCACGATCGTCTTGCCCGAGCCGGTGGGGGCGGCGACCAGCACGCCCTTGCCCGACTCCAGGGCCTGACAGGCCTCGATCTGGAAGGCGTCGAGATCGAAGTCGTACATCTCGCGGAACGGAGCGAGGGCGCTGGCCTGCTCGACGGCGCGCCGCCGAGCCTCGGCGTAGCGCTCGGCGGGGGACGTGTTCTCGGTCATTGTGGTTACGAGCCTACCGGCCGCCTCTGACAGGATGGTGATCTTTTACGGCCGCTCGGGTGCGGCCGGAACCTCTCGGCCCGGCCGCGTCCCCGACCGGCTCAGGTGGCGTCGTCGTAGCCGTTGAGCCGCGGCGGGTTGTCGTCGAGGGAGCCCGAGCTGACCCGCTCGGGCGACTCGATCGAGGCCGGGGTGAGGTCCAGCTGCGAGGCCTCGTCGTCGGCCAGCTCGGCCTCCTCGTCCCGCCGGCGCCGGCGCCGGTCGTTGAAGAGGGCGATGCCGCAGGCGATGAAGTAGAGGCCGGTGACGGGGACCTGGAGCGCGATCATCGACATCAGGTCGGTCGGGGTGATCGCGGCGGCGAAGACGGCGATGCCGACCACCATCCAGCGCCACCAGCTCAGCATCCGTTTGCCGGAGAGGACGCCGCCGATGTTGAGCATGACCAGCACCAGTGGCAGCTCGAACGAGAGGCCGAAGGCCAGCGCGAGCCGGACCGTGATGTCGAGGACCTCCTCGACGGACACGAAGTTGGTGGCGTCGTTGGCGCTGAAGCTCAGCAGCACCGGGATGGCCCTGGGCAGCAGCCAGTAGGCGAAGTAGGTGCCCGTCAGGAAGAGCGGCACCCCGACGCTGACCACCGCGCGGCTGTACTTCTTCTCGTTCCTGTGCAGCCCCGGCGCGATGAAGGCCCAGAACTGGTACAGCCAGACCGGCGAGGCGGCGATGACGCCCACCAGCAGGGACACCCGGAAGTAGGTGGCGAACGGCGACGTCAGGCCGTTCTGCGCGAGGACGGCGCAGCGGTGCGCGGCGGCGTCCGGATCCTGCTGGTCGGCACAGAGCGGCACCGGTTCGGTGAGGAAGTCCATGATGTCCTTGGCGAACACCAGGCTGGCGATGGTGACCACCAGGATGGCCGCGACCGCGATACCGAGCCGGTTGCGCAGCTCGCGCAGATGCTCCGTGAGCGGCATCCGCCCCTCGGGGTCCTTCACCGTTCTACTCCGTGCGGCCTTCGGCACCCCACGTCCTCATCTCGTAGGGCAGCCGGAACACCGCCGGCCGCCACCTGACCTCGAACCTGTACAGCCGCCGGGGCGTCAGCCCTGGGTGGAACGGTTCGGCTCGTCGACCGGGCGGGAGCTCGCGACGTCGCCGGGGGCGGCCTGGATCGTCCGCGGGGCGGCCTGCGGCTCGGCCGTGGTCGGCTCGGCGGCGGGGGTTTCGGTCCGGCCGTCGTTCTTCATGGCCTGCGTCTCGCTCTTGAGGATGCGCAGGGACTTGCCGAGCGAACGCGCGGTGTCCGGCAGCCGCTTCGATCCGAAGACCAGCACGACGACGAGGAAGACGACGAGGAGATGCCAAATCGAGAGCGAGCCCATAATCTTCTCCGTCTACCTTCTGTTCGGGAATGAGCTTCTGGCTGAAGCCTTGCCGTGCCGGAGACGGGCATTCCCGACGGTCCCGCACGTGCGGCAATCTTAACGCGCGAGGGTGAACACGAATCAATGCCCGCGCGACCACCTATTGTCGCCCGTCGGGCGACCCGTCACCGCGGCCCAGGGTCCCACCCCTGGTGGCGAGGGGTGCGGCGGCCCGCTCCAGGTCGTCGGCCGCCCGGCTGACCCGCTCGGCGCCGTCTCCCACGGCCCGGGAGAACCTGCGTACCTCGATCCCCACCAGCACCGCCATCACCCCCAGCACCGCGACCCCGACGAACGCGAGGGCGAGCTGGAACATCGGCCAGAACACCGTTACCCGACCTCCTCGGCCGCCTCGTAGAGCGCCAGGGCGGCCCGCGCGGCCTGCCGCGCGCTGTCCGCGAGCTCGGGCGGGGACACGATCCGGCCGTCCCCGCCGAGCCGCAGCGCCAGCCGGCGCAGCGTCGCCGGGTCCGGTGTGCGCAGCGTCACCCGCAGCCCGCCGTCCGGCAGCTCCTCCGCGGTGTCGTGCGGGTAGTACTCGGCGACCCACCGGCCGCCGGGGCCCACCTCGACGACCACCTCGGGGTCGGTGGGGGCGGGCTGCACCAGGCCCTCGCTGAGGTCGCGCGGCTCCACGGGCGGCGGATCGGCCGGGGTGTCGAGCAGCTCGATCCTGGCCACCCGGTCGAGCCGGAAGGTGCGGCGGGCCTCGGAGCGCCGGCACCAGGCCTCGACGTAGGTGTGCCCGACGGCGAACAGCCGGATCGGGTCGATCTCCCGGTCGGTCAGCTCGTCGCGGCCCGGCGAGTAGTAGCGGATCCTGAGCCGGCGGCGCTCCGTTATGGCCCGGTCGACGTCGGCGAAGACGCCGCCCTCGGCCTCGAAGGTCACCGAGAGCCGGGAGCTGGCCCCGGCGTTCTCGCCCGCGGCCGCCTCCAGCTTGGCCGTGGCGCGCAGCAGGGCGTCCCGGTCGCCGTCGCGCAGCCCGGGCAGAGTGGCCACGGCGCGGGCCGCGACCAGCAGGGCGGTGGCCTCGTCGGCGCCGAGCCGCAGCGGCTTGCCGGTGCCCGAGCCGACGGCCTCCGCGTTGTACCACCAGATGTGTTCGCCGTCGGTGTCGATGTCGAGCAGGTCCCCGCCGCGGAAGCTGGTGCCGCACATGGGCAGCACCTGCAAGTCGGAGATCAACTCCTCCTCGGTGATCCCGAAGGCCCGCGCCACCTCCTCCACCCGGGCGCCGGGGCGCTCGCGGAGATAGGTGACCAGGGACAGCATCCGCCGGGTCCGGTCGATGGCGGTGGTCGCCATTGTCAGTACCTCTCCTTAAGCCCTTGCCCTGGTCCTAGCCCTTGGCGACCGCGCGCAGCCGGTCGACCACGTCGGCCCGCAGCTCGGCGGGCTCCAGCACGATCACGTCGGGGCCGAACTCGGCCAGCCAGGCGCCGAGCCCGTGTCCGTAGGGGATCTCGAGCTCGTCCCAGTCGGGCCCGGCGGCGCCCGTCGTCACGCTGGCGGCCCTGGCGCGCAGCGGGTAGCCGGAGCCGGCCCGCAGCCTGATCCTGGCCTGCCCGGTGGCCTCCTCGCCGGCCCACCGCGCCACGCTGCCGCGCACGGCGACCTGGTCGGGCACGACAGCGGTGAAGGCGCCCGACCTGGACCTGACCCGCCCGGAGATCCGGGAGAGCCTGAAGACCCGCTCGGCGCCGCGGTCCCGGTCCCAGCCGGCGAGATACCAGTGGCCGCGCCAGCACTCGAGCGCCCACGGCTCGACCTGCCTGGTCTGGGCGCGGGCGGCGTTGGACCTCCGGTAGTCGAAGGTGACCGGGCGGCGGTCGCGGCAGGCCAGCATCAGCGGCTCGAAGGCGGCCTCGCCGGCCGGGACCCGGGGCTCGAGCGCGCCGTACGCCTCGCCCTCCTCGGCGGCCAGCGGCATCCCGGCGGCGCGCAGCTTCTGGAGCGCGCCGCTGGCGGCGCCGGCCAGCCTGGCCTGCTGCCAGACCCGGGCGGCGAGCCCGAGCGCCGCCGCCTCCTCGGCGTCGAGCGTGACCGGTGGCAGCTGGTTGCGGTCGCGGCGGGCCACGTAGCCGACGTCGCCGTCGAGGCTCTCGACCGTCTCGATCACCATGCCGAGCTCGCGGAGGTCGTCCTTGTCGCGCTCGAACATGCGGTTGAAGGCGTCCTCGGAGCCGACCTCGAGGTACGCCTCGATGGAGGAGCGCAGCTCGCGCTTGCTCAGCGGGCGGCCGCTGCCGAGCAGGCACAGCGCCAGGTTCATCAGTCGCTCGGCCTTGGCAATCGCCATGGAGCGCCGCCCTCCCTCTTCAACACCGTGGGCCCATCCCGGGTTTGGACCGCGTTGGTCCGTTCGGGGATGGGCCCACGGTACCGCCTGTGGGGATCAGACCGAGACCAGGTCGCAGACGAAGATCAGCGTCTCACCCGGCGCGATCTGGCCGCCGCCGGCCCCACGGTCGCCGTAGGCCAGGTGCGGCGGGATGATCAGCTGCCGCCGACCGCCGACCCGCATGCCCTGCACGCCGCGGTCCCAGCCAGGGATGACCTGGCCGGCGCCCAGCTGGAAGCTCAGCGGGGTGCCGCGGTTCCAGCTGGCGTCGAACTCCTCGCCGCTGCTGAAGGAGACCCCGACGTAGTGCACGGCGACCGTGGCGCCGGCCTGGGCGACCGGGCCCTCGCCCTCCCAGATGTCCTTGATCTCCAGATCGGCCGGCGGCTCGCCACCCGGGAAGTCGACCTCGGGCTTGTCGATGTTCACGTGAAAACCCCTCCAAGGGCTTTGCTTCGGAAAACTGCGCTCCGGCGTGCCTGGGCCCTGTCCGGGCGATCTTCTTCGGGCCCGCGACGCCAGCTACAGCACCTCGCCGCGTTACCGAATCGCGCGAATACCACCGAGTACGAGCTGCGATTCGGCGCCTTGCGATGCACCGCGTCTGGGGGTACCTCCCGGGCCGCCAGGCCTGGGGGAGCCAAGGGCTGATCCTCGAAGACCGCCAGGACAGGGCCTACGCGGCCGGCAGTCGGTGCCGGCCGCTCGGCGCGCTCGAAGGGTGTTACGCGGCGCCGACGATGTCGACGACGAAGACCAGCGTCGAGTTGGCGGGGATGCCGCCCTGCTCCTGCTCGCCGTAGCCGAGGTCCGGCGGGATGACCAGCAGCACGCGGTCGCCCACGTTCTTGCCGACCAGGCCCTGCTCCCAGCCCTGGACGACCTGGCCGGTGCCGATCTGGAACGCCGAGGCGCTCTCCCGGTCCCAGGAGGAGTCGAACTTCTCGCCGGACTCCCAGGTGACGCCGGTGTACTGGACGACGAGCGCCTGGCCTGCGGTGACCTCGGGCCCGTCGCCCTGGATCAGCACCTGCTCCTGGAGCTCGGCCGGCGGCTCCTGGCCCTCGGGCATGGTGACGGTGGCGGGCTCGCCGGCCGGGGCCTCGACCTCGGGCAGCCCCTCATCGGCGGGGGCCTGCTCGCCCTCCGCGGCCGCCTGCGGGTCGACGCTGACCGCGCCCGCGATGTCGAAGACCCAGACGACGCCGTCGTCCTCGGGGATGCCGCCCTGCTGGGCGGCCGCGCCCAGCATGTCCACGGAGCCGCCCTCGACCTGGATCCGGCTGCCGACCGTCTGGCCGATCAGCGGCTCGGTCGCGGTGGCGGGCAGCGCGGACTCGGCGCCGGCCTGCACGATGACCTGCGGGCTCGGGCCCTCGTCGGGCGAGAGCTCCTCGCCGGTGGTCGACTTCCAGGTGTTGATCAGCTCCATGTCGCCCTGGAGGGTACGTCCGACGACATTCACCCGGACGAAGTCCCCCTCCGCGACCTCGGCGCCGTCACCCTCGTCGAGCACCCGGGAGACGGTCTCGTCGGCGACGTCGGCGTCCTCGGAGACGGTGATCTCCGGCTGCTCGCCTGGCTTGCCCGACACGGTGGCCACCGGGCCGTCTGACGACGAGGAGCCGGAGCCGTCGTCGGAACCGCACGCGGCCACGGGCAACAGGATGGCCGGGACGGCCAGCACCGCGACGATGCGGCGCACTCGCTTGGTGGTGGGGATCATGAGTCCAACTCGGATAGGCACGGTCGGGGGCGGGACCCGCTGGTCCCACCCACCCTACGACCTCCGGCGCCCGTGCTCCGGCGCCCCACCCGCATACACCGGTCACATGCCGGCGATCAGCTTCTCCACCCGCTCGTCCACCGACCGGAAAGGGTCCTTGCACAGCACGGTGCGCTGTGCCTGGTCGTTGAGCTTCAGGTGCACCCAGTCCACCGTGAAGTCCCTGCGCTGCTCCTGGGCGCGGCGGATGAAGTCGCCGCGCAGCCGGGCCCTGGTGGTCTGGGGCGGCACCGACTTGCCCTGGAAGATCTTCAGGTCGTTGCAGATCCGCTGGGCCTGGCCCCTGCGCTCCAGCAGGTAGTAGAGGCCGCGGCGGCGGTGGATGTCGTGGTACGCGAGGTCTATCTGCGCGACCCTGGGGTGCGACATGGTCAGGTTGTGCTTGGCCCGGTACCGCTCGATCAGCTGGTACTTCATCACCCAGTCGATCTCGGTGTTGATCTTGTCGAGCTCCTGGCTGCGGATGGACTCCAGGGCCCGGCCCCACAGCTCGAGGACCTGCTCGGTGAGCCCGGTGCGCATGCCGCGCCGCTCGCAGAAGTCGAGCGCCTTCTCGTAGTACTCCTGCTGGATCTCCAGCGCGGAGGCCTCGCGCCCGGTGGCCAGCCGCACCTTGCGCTGTCCCGTGATGTCGTGGCTGACCTCGCGGATGGCCCGGATCGGGTTCTCCAGGGTCAGGTCGCGCATCACGGTGCCCGCCTCGATCATGCGCAGCACCAGGTCGGTGGCCCCGACCTTGAGCAGCATGGTCGTCTCGGACATGTTGGAGTCGCCGACGATGACGTGCAGCCTGCGGTAGCGCTCCGCGTCAGCGTGCGGCTCGTCGCGGGTGTTGATGATGGGCCTCGACCTGGTGGTGGCCGAGCTCACGCCCTCCCAGATGTGCTCCGCGCGCTGGCTGACGCAGAACACCGCGCCACGCGGGGTCTGGAGCACCTTGCCGGCGCCGCAGATCAGCTGGCGGGTGACGAGGAACGGGATCAGGACGTCGGCCAGCCGGGAGAACTCGCCGTGCCTGGCCACCAGGTAGTTCTCGTGGCAACCGTAGGAGTTGCCGGCGGAGTCCGTGTTGTTCTTGAACAGGTAGACGTCGCCCGCGATGCCCTCCTCGTGCAGCCGCCGCTCCGCGTCGACCAACAGCCCCTCGAGGATGCGTTCACCGGCCTTGTCGTGGGTGATGAGCTCGACGACGTTGTCACATTCCGGCGTGGCGTATTCCGGGTGCGAACCGACATCCAGATACAGCCGTGCGCCGTTGCGCAGGAAAACGTTGCTGCTGCGCCCCCAGGACACGACGCGACGGAAGAGGTAACGGGCCACCTCGTCCGGGGACAGCCGGCGCTGGCCACGGAACGTGCAGGTGACGCCGTACTCGTTCTCCAGCCCGAAGATTCGGCGATCCATGAGTGAACATTACGCCTGATGCCCGGTTCTGAAACCGGGTTCGCGCGCGGCGTTTCGATCATTTTGCGATTCCGGCGGCGTGGCACCCCGGGCCGGCGAAACGCCGGGAACTGCGAGAACACGGCGGGTCGCGGCCGCCACCAGCAGGGCGAGGACCCCGGCGGCCGCCGTGACCGAGAACCCGGCGGCCTCCCCGCCCCACTCGATGACCGGGCCGACCACGGCCTGCCCGATGGCCGCCCCGACCCCGAACATGGTGACCAGCCAGGAGAACGCCTCGGTGACCGTGCCCACCGGCGCCTGGCGGTCGATGACGACGAACGAGCAGGCCAGCGCGGGGGCGAGGAAGACGCCCGCCACCCCGGCGAGCAGGATCATCAGGGGTACCGAGTCGGGCGCCAGGGCCAGCGGCAGGTAGCCGAGGGCGAGGCCGGCGAGCAGCCACCGCAGCCGGCGTTCGGGGGCGCCGGTCCAGGGCACGGCGCCGTAGCCGAGACCGCCGACCAGGGCGCCGGCACTCAGCGCCGAGAGCAGATAGCTGGCGATCAACTCGTCGCCGCGGGCGTCGGCGTAGGCGACGGCGGCCACCGAGGTGGAGCCGAGAGCCATCCCCACGAAGAAGAAGCCACCGAGCAGCGCGAGCAGCCCTGGCGAGCGCAGCGCGCCGAGCCAGTGCGCCTCGCGCCTGGCCCCGCGCCACCGCCTGGAGGGGCCGGAGGTCGCCACGGCGAGCGCGCCGAGCAGCCCGAGGACGTTGATCACCAGTAGCGCGGCGGTCTCCGACCAGAGCGCGACAAGCAGCGTCACGGCGAGCGGGCCGACAGTGAACATGACCTCCTGGGCCACCGCGTCCAGCGCGTAGGCGCGCTGCACCCGCCCCTCGCCGACCAGCACGCTCGGCCACAGGGCGCGCAGCGCGCCCTCCAGGGGCGGGGTGGCGAGGCCGGCGATCACGGCGCCGACCACGGCGAGCGCGACGGGGTCGGTGCCGGCGAGGGCGAGCAGGCCCATACCGAGGGCGGAGAGCACCGCCGAGGGGAGCAGCACCCGGGGCTGTCCGTGGACGTCGACGAGCCGGCCGAGCAGCGGCTGTCCCACGGCGTTGGCGACGCCGTAGGCGGCGGCCAGCGCGCCGGCCAGCGGGTAGCCGCCGCCCTCGGCCCTGATGAACAGCACGATGCCCAGCCCCGCGGTGGCGTTGGGCAGCCGACCGACGAGCGTACCGACGAGCAACCTGCCCACATGGCGGGCCCTTAGCAGCTCCAGATACCCCATGGCCATGACCGCACCCTCCGCACGTGTTACGTATAACTCCGCCTGAGTGTACGTACGATTGCGGGACTCCGGGAGAGCGGATCCCGGCCGGACGGGAGCGGGAGCGCGGCGGGTGAGCGAGACGGGGCGGCAGGGCCGGCCGACCAGCCGGGACGTGGCGCGCCGGGCCGGGGTGTCCCAGGCGACGGTCTCGCTGGTGCTCGGCGACCGCTGGCGCGGGCGGGTCTCCCCGGCGCGCGTCGAGGCGGTGCGCGCCGCGGCGCGCGAGCTGGCGTACCGACCGAATCTGGCCGCGCGCAGCCTGCGCCTCGGCCGCAGCAGGACGGTGCTGCTCGTGGTGCCGGCGCTCACCAACGAGTTCTTCGCCCGGGTGCACGCGGGCGCCGCCCGCGTGGCCGGCGAGGAGGACGTGGGTCTGGTGCTCTACCACTCCCCCGAGGTGGTGCTGCCCGCGCGCGACCCGTTCGCCTCGGCCAGCGCCTCGCTGGCCGGCGTGCTGGCCTCCTCGATGGCCGCCGAGTCCCTCGCGGAGCTGAGCGGTGACGGGCTGCCGCTGGTGATGCTGGACAGCGAGCCGGGGCGCGGCGGCGCGGCGGGCACCGTCAACCCGGACATCGCGGCCGGGATGCGGCTGGTCGTCGACCATCTGCTGGCGCTCGGACACCGCGGTTTCGGCCATGTGGCGGCGGCCGTGGACTCCTGGACCTTCGCCGTCAGGTCGGGTGAACTCGCCGAGCGGCTGGCGGGGGCGCCAGGCGCGCGCCTGCTCACCACCGAACGGACGCCGCTCACCATCGAGGGCGGGATGCGGGCGGCCGAGCGCGCGCTGACCGCGGCGCCCCGGCCCACGGTCCTGGTCTGTGACGACGACCTGTTGGCGGCCGGCGCCGTCAAGGCGGCCCGGCGGATGGGCCTGCGGGTGCCGGAGGACGTCTCGGTCACCGGCTTCGACGACCTGACGCTGAGCACGGCGCTCGAGCCCGAGCTGACGACGGTGCGGCTGCCCGCCGAGGAGTTGGGCGCGACGGGCATGCGCGCCCTGCTGGCCGCGCTGGGCGGCGAGGCGCCGGGGGGCGCGCTCCTGCCGGTCGAGTTGGTGCCCCGCGGCTCGACGGCCCGGCCGCCGCGGGCGGCCGGGCCCGACCCGGACTAGTTCTCGCCGTTCTCGGCGCTCTCGGTGCTCTCCTCGGCCTCGCCCTCGTCGGCTGCGGCGTCCTCGGTGGCGGCGGCCGACTCCTCGAGCAGCCGGGCGAGCTGTGCCCCGAGTACCCGCTTGAACTTCCGCTGCTGCGGCCTGGTGCGGTCCAGGACCGCCACCTCGAGCTGGTCGGCGGTCAGCGCGCGCTCCGTGCCGTTGCTCTCCCTGGTGAGCGACTCGACGGCGAGCCGCAGGGCCTCGCCCAGGCTCATGCCCTCCCGGTGACGCTGGCTCAGATAGCTGCTGATCTGGTCGGCGTTGCCGCCGACCGCGACCGAGCCGTGCTCGTCGATGATGGAACCGTCGTGCGGCAGCCGGTAGATCTCGTCGTCCGCCGGGGACTCGCCGACCTCGGCGACCAACAGCTCGACCTCGTACGGCTTCTCGGCCGCGCTGGAGAAGATGTTGCCGAGCGTCTGCGCGTAGAGGTTGGCCAGCCCCCGGGCGGTGACGTCCTCCCGGTCGTAGGTGTAGCCCCGCAGGTCGGCGTAGCGGGTGCCGCCGATCCGCAGGCTCTCGTACTCGTTGTACTTGCCGGTCGCCGCGAAGGCGATCCGGTCGTAGATCTCACTCACCTTGTGCAGCGCGCGCGAGGGGTTCTCGGCGACGAACACGATGCCGTCGGCGTACTGCAGCACGACCAGGCTGCGCCCGCGCGCGATGCCCTTGCGGGCGTACTCCGCGCGGTCCGCCATGGCCTGCTGGGGTGAGACATAGAACGGCGTCGACACCGGCGTTCGTCCCTTCAAAGTCCGTTGGAAGTCTTCGCGGCAGTCCGCTCGGCGCCCCCGGACCCGGTCCGGCGCGCCGAGCGCCTAGAGCACCGGTGCCTGGGGCCCGTTGGGCAGTTGGAGGCGACCCTCGACCACGGAACCGGCGATCTCGGAGATCTCCGTCTCGGAGAGCCTGCGGAACCCATCCTCCGTGATCACCGTGACGATCGGGAAGATCCGCCGCGTCAGGTCGGGCCCCGAGGTGGCCGAATCGTCGTCGGCGGCGTCGTAGAGCGCCTGCACGACGGCCGTGACCGTCTGTTCCTCGGTGAGGTCGTCGCGGTGCAGCTTCTTCAGCGAGCCGCGGGCGAAGATGGAGCCCGAGCCCACCGTGGCGAAGCCCAGCTCCTCGGTGCGGCCGCCGGTCACGTCGTAGGAGAAGATCCGGCCCTTCTGGCGCTCCAGGTCATAGCCGGCGAACAGCGGGACGACCGCCAGGCCCTGCATGGCCATGCCCAGGTTGCCGCGGATCATGGTGGACAGGCGGTTCGCCTTGCCCTCCAGGGAGAGCACGTGGCCCTCGACCTTCTCGAAGTGCTCCAACTCCAGCTGGAACAGCTTGACCAGCTCGACGGCGAGGCCGGCGGTGCCGGCGATGCCCACGGCCGAGTACTCGTCGGCCGGGAAGACCTTCTGGACGTCCCGCTGGGCGATCATGTTGCCCATGGTGGCGCGCCGGTCGCCGGCGAGCACCACGCCGCCCGCGAAGGTGGCGGACACGATGGTGGTGCCGTGCACCGTCTCCAGGTCGCCCTGCACCGGTGGCAGCACCCGGTTGCCGGGCAACCGCTCGGGGGCGTGGTCGGAGAGGAAGTCCAGGAAGGAGGACGACCCCGGCCGCAGGAAGGCCGCCGGGAGTCGCCCCTGGTCATGGGAGTTGGCTGCCACAGGTTTCCTTCCAGGTGGTGTCCAGGTGGTAACAGTCCGCTGCCCCGGTCGGCGGCGCGGCCGGGGCAGAGGCGCGGTACGCCACGGACCCTACCCGTCAAACACTCATGATCCACATGGATCGCGTGAACTTCGCGGCGCGGCCGCCGCGGCCTACTGGCCGCCCTTCTGGACGAAGCTGCGCACGAAGTCCTCGGCGTTGGACTCGAGCACCTCGTCGATCTCGTCCAGGACGGAGTCGACGTCGTCCGTGAGGGCCTCCTGGCGCTCCTTGAGCTCCTCGGAGACCTCGGCCTCCTGTGCCTGCTCCTCTGTCTCCTGGCTGGTGCGCGACGACTTCTGCTGGCCGCCGCCGGTGTCCTTGGTCGCCATCTCCCTCACCCCATGATCAGATTCGACGTATCAGACGTATCAAGATCAGACCCTACTAGCCGGGACCGACATCGGCTCCCCGATCGCGTCGTCGCCATGGGGACCCATCTCCATGATTCCCTGATCGGCGGGAAATCAGCCTCCGGAGAGCGATCGGACCAGCTCCTCCGCGGTGGAGCTGCGGTCGAGCAGGTCCTTGACATGCTCCTTCGTGCCCCGCAGCGGGTCCATCGTGGGCACCCGCTGGAGCGAGTCCCGGCCAGGGAGGTCGAAGATCACCGAGTCCCAGGAGGCGGCCGCGACGTCGTCGGCGTACTGGTCGAGGCAGCGCCCACGGAAGTAGGCCCTGGTGTCCTCTGGCGGGGCCCCCTGGGCCCGCAGCACGTCCTCGTCGGCGAGCAGCCTGGACATCCGGCCCCGGGCCGCCAGCCGGTTGTACAGCCCCTTCTCGGGCCGGACGTCCGCGTACTGCAGGTCGACGAGGTGCAGCCTGGCCGCCTCCCAGCCCAGGCCGTCGCGCCGCCGGTAGCCCTCCATGAGCTCCCGCTTGGCCACCCAGTCCAGCTGTCCCGCCAGGCTCATCGGGTCCGTCTCCAGGCGGGTGAGCACGTCCTCCCAGCGGGCGAGCACGTCGGCCGTCTGCGGGTCGGCGTCGACGCCCCAGCGCTCCTCCACGTACTTCCTGGCCAGCTCGTAGTACTGCATCTGGAGCTGGACCGCGGTGAGCGACCGCCCGTTGCGCAGTGTGACCAGCTGCTTCAGTGACGGGTCGTGGCTGACCCGGTGCAGGGTGCGCACGGGCTGGTCGACGGCCAGGTCGACGGCGATGAAGCCGTCCTCGATCATGGAGAGGACCAGCGCGGTGGTGCCCAGCTTGAGGTAGGTGGAGATCTCCGAGAGGTTGGCGTCGCCGATGATCACGTGCAGCCTGCGGTAGCGCTCGGCGTCCGCGTGCGGCTCGTCCCTGGTGTTGATGATCGGGCGCTTGAGCGTCGTCTCGAGCCCGACCTCGACCTCGAAGTAGTCGGCGCGCTGGCTGAGCTGGAAGCCGTGCTCCGAACCGTCCTGGCCGATGCCGACCCGGCCGGCGCCGCAGACCACCTGCCGGGAGACGAAGAAGGGCGTCAGGTGGCGCACGATCTCCGAGAACGGGGTCTCCCGCTTCATCAGGTAGTTCTCGTGGGTGCCGTAGGAGGCGCCCTTGTTGTCGGTGTTGTTCTTGTAGAGCATGATCGGCTGCGCGCCCGGCACCTCGGCGGCCCGGCGGGCCGCCTCGGCCATGACGCGCTCGCCGGCCTTGTCCCACAGCACGGCGTCCAGCGGGTTGGTCGTCTCCGGCGAGCTGTACTCGGGGTGGGCGTGGTCCACGTAGAGCCGGGCGCCGTTGGTCAGGATGACGTTGGCGAGGCCGATGTCCTCGTCGGTGAGCTGGCTGGCGTCCGCGTTGTCCCTGGCCAGGTCGAAGCCCCTGGCGTCCCGCAGCGGGTTCTCCTCCTCGAAGTCCCAGCGGGCGCGCCGCGCCCGGTGCATCGCCGCCGCGTAGGCGTTGACCACCTGGGAGGAGGTGAGCATGGCGTTGGCGTTCGGGTGGCCGGGAACGGACACGCCGTACTCCGTCTCGATGCCCATCACTCGCCGTACAGTCATGCGGCCCTCCTTGCCCGGTGGCGGTCCTGCGCCGAACCGTCGCTGCCTACGAGCCTAGGCGACACGGGGTGCGGTGAGGAGGTCACTGCGGGTTTCCATCGGACTGACTTGGAAGCACTGCCGTGGCGGGTGCCAGGCGGGCGCCCGCTGGGAAAACGCCCGGCTGCGGGGCCGCCGTGGCGTGCCCCGCAGCCGGACGCCGACGCGTCGGACGCGTCTTACAGGTACTGGCCGGTGTTGGCCACCGTGTCGATCGAGCGGCCGGTGTCGCCGCCCTGCTTTCCGGTGACCAGGGTGCGGATGAAGACGATCCGCTCGCCCTTCTTGCCGGAGATCCGGGCCCAGTCGTCCGGGTTGGTGGTGTTCGGCAGGTCCTCGTTCTCCTTGAACTCGTCCACGCAGGCGGCGAGGAGATGGGAGACCCGCAGACCCTTCTGGTTGTGGTCGAGGAAATCCTTGATGGCCATTTTCTTGGCCCGGTCCACGATGTTCTCGATCATGGCGCCCGAGTTGAAGTCCTTGAAGTAGAGGACTTCCTTGTCGCCATTGGCGTACGTCACCTCGAGGAAGCGGTTCTCCTCGGTTTCGGCGTACATCTGCTCGACGACGGTCTGGATCATTCCGGCGACCGTGGCGTCCGCGTTGCCGTTGTGCTCGCCGAGGTCGTCGGCGTGCAGCGGGAGCCGCGGCGCGAGGTACTTGGAGAAGATGTCCTTGGCGGCCTCGGCGTCGGGGCGCTCGATCTTGATCTTCACGTCGAGCCGGCCAGGGCGCAGGATCGCCGGGTCGATCATGTCCTCGCGGTTGGAGGCGCCGATGACGATGACGTTCTCCAGGCCCTCGACACCGTCGATCTCGGAGAGCAGCTGGGGGACGATCGTGTTCTCGACGTCCGAGCTGACGCCCGAGCCGCGGGTGCGGAAGAGGGAGTCCATCTCGTCGAAGAAGACGATGACGGGCGTGCCCTCGCTCGCCTTCTCGCGGGCCCGTTGGAAGACCAGCCTGATGTGCCGCTCGGTCTCGCCGACGTACTTGTTGAGCAGCTCGGGGCCCTTGATGTTGAGGAAGAAGCTCTTCCCCGCCGTCTTGCCGGTGACCTCGGCGACCTTCTTGGCCAGCGAGTTCGCCACGGCCTTGGCGATCAGGGTCTTGCCACAGCCAGGCGGGCCGTAGAGCAGGACGCCCTTGGGCGGGCGCAGCTCGTGCTCGCGGAACAGGTCGGGGTGGAGGTAGGGCAGCTCGACCGCGTCGCGGATGAGCTCGATCTGTCCGCCGAGGCCGCCGATCTGCGAGTAGTCGAGGTCGGGCACCTCCTCGAGGATCAGCTCCTCGACCTCGCTCTTGGGCACGACCTCGTAGACGTAGCCGGAGCGGGGCTCCAGCAGCAGGGCGTCCCCGGCGCGCAGCGTGACGTCCATCAGGGGCTCGGCGAGCCTGACCACCCGCTCCTCGTCCGTGTGGCCGACGACCAGGGCGCGCTCGCCGTCCTCCAGGACCTCCTTGAGGGTGACGATGTCGCCGGCGCTCTCGAACTCCATCGCGGAGACGATGTTCAGCGCCTCGTTGAGCATGACCTCCTGGCCACGCCGCAGCTTGTCGAGGTCGATACCGGGGCTGACATTGACCCGGAGCTTGCGGCCGCCGGTGAAGATGTCGGCGGTGTCGTCCTCGTTGCCGCGCAGGAAGACACCGAAGCCGGAGGGCGGCTGGGCCAGCCGGTCGACCTCCTCCTTGAGGGCGACGATCTGGTCGCGGGCCTCCCGCAGCGTGTTCGCCAGCCGCTCGTTCTGCGCGGAGACGCCCGCCAGGTTGGTCTGCAGCTCGACGATCCGCTCCTCGAGGATCCGAGTGTGGCGCGGAGAGTCTGCCAGCTTACGGCGCAGGACGGTGATCTCCTGCTCGAGATCGGCTACCCGTCGGGCCGGGTCGTCGGACCCTCGACCGGGCCGGTCGCCGCGGTTGATGTCGTCGTTCTGGGATACCACGGTCCTCACCTCCTCCAAGGGGAGCTGGACGCTTCCAGACCCTACCTGGACCGGTGCAGTTCGAAACCCCTAGATCAAAAAGACGGTCGGGGTGTGTCCGATCTTCACCCTTGCGCACTCCCTCACGCCAGGGGAATACCCACCCGACCCCACGGGAAAGCGGCCCGCTGTATGGTCGTAACCGATCAACACCCGTCAGGGATGGCTGTCTTTGACGCAGTTCGACACAGCTGGTACGACGCAGTGACACGAGGAACGGTAGGCCAGATGACCGTGCGGGACGAGGCGGCGGAGGAACTCGAGGTCTGGATCGACCAGGACCTCTGCACCGGCGATGGGATCTGCGCCCAGTACGCGCCCGAGGTGTTCGAACTCGACATCGACGGGCTCGCCTATGTGAAACCGCCGGTGCCGATCGGCCAGGAGGCCGAGCTGCTGACCGAGCCGGGCGCGACCGCCCGGGTGCCGCTGCCGCTGCTTCGCGAGGTGGCGGACTCCGCCAAGGACTGTCCCGGCCAGTGCATCCACGTGCGCCGGGTGGCGGACCGGGCCGAGGTGTTCGGCCCGGACGCCGACTGACACGTCCCGGGTCAGACGCTGTTGGGCGCGGGCGCCGGCTCGAGTTCGAGGCGGCCGCCGCGCCAGGTCCAGCTGACGTCCCGGCGCTGGTCGGGGCAGCACCGCGGCACGGCCTCCGAGGAGTAGCCGAGCAGCCGCACCGCCACGTCGGAGCCGCGGACCTCGAGGTTCTCCACGGTCATCCGTTCTGCCGGGTCGACCAGGGTGCCGGCCACGGTGGGCGGGGCGCCGGCCTCGGCCGGCGCGGTGAGCAGGTACACGCCGTTGGGCGGCGATCCCGAGCCGGCGTCGCAGCGGACCACCGCGACGGTCTCCGGCCGGTCGTCCGAGTCCAGGTCCACCTCGACGTGGTCGGTGACCAGGATGTCGAGCGGGCCGCAGTCGACCGGATAGTCGGCGGTCTCCGGGTCGGGCGCCGTGGCCTGGGCCGGCGGCCGGGCGTCGTCCCCCTCGGGCGCCGGCGTGGTGGGCGCGGGTGCCGCGGCGGGCGCGGTGGCGCCGGCCGGTTCGATGAGCGCGGCCGCACCGGTCACGGCGACGAGCGCGGCCGCGGTGACGAACCAGTGGGTGGGGCGGGTGCGGGTGTGCGGGAGGTCGTTGCCTGCCGGAAGCACGCGGTGGACTCCAGGGGAGACGTGAGGGGGGACACGGGAGAACACGGGGGTTGGACACGATGCCGGACCCTGCCCGCCGGCAGGTGCACGGCATCGTGCCACAGGAAGCCCCGCCGGTGAACGGCGGGGGCACGTTCCCGACGGTCCGTCAGCCCTGCTCCGCGCCCTCGCCGCCGCTCTGCCCGCCGGGGCCCGAGTAGTCGGCACCGTAGGCGCCGGGGGCCGGGCGGCGCCGGCGCCTTGGCGGCACCACGCCGTCGGCGAGCCGGCGGGCGGTGAGCAGGAAGCCGGTGTGCCCGATCATCCGGTGGTCGGGGCGGACGGCGAGGCCCTCGACGTGCCAGGTGCGGACCATGGTCTCCCAGGCGGTCGGCTCGTTGAACGCGCCGTGCTCGCGGATGGTCTCGACGGTGCGGGCGAGTTGGGTGGTGGTGGCGACGTAGGCGCAGAGGATGCCGCCGGGCACCAGCGCCTTGGCCACCGGGTCCAGGCACTCCCAGGGGGCGAGCATGTCCAGGATGACCCGGTCGACCTCGGTGTCGGAGAGGTGGTCCTGCAGGTCGCCGACCGTGACCCGCCAGGCGGGGTGCGGTCCCCCGAAGTAACGGGTGACGTTCTCCTGAGCGATCCTGGCGAAGTCCTCGCGGCGCTCGTAGGAGTGGAGCATGCCCTGGTCACCGATGGCGCGCAGCAGGAAGGTGCTCAGCGAGCCGGATCCCACACCGGCCTCGACGACCCGGGCACCGGGGAAGATGTCGGCCATGGCCAGGATCTGCCCCGCGTCCTTGGGGTAGACCACGGCCGCGCCGCGCGGCATGGACAGGACATAGTCGGGGAGCAGGGGGCGCAGCGCGAGATAGTCGACGTTCCCGGTGGTGCGCACGACCGAGCCCTCGGGGGCGCCGATCAGCTCGTCGTGGGGGAAGGCACCCTTGTGGGTGTGGAAGCTCTTCCCCGCTTCGAGCGTGAAGGTGTAGTGGCGTCCCTTGGGATCGGTCAGCTGGACCTGGTCCCCGACCTTGAAGGGCCCGCGCCTGCGGGCCGCACCGGTCGGTTCGGACATGCGGGCAAGCCTAGTACCTCGGGTGGCGGCGTCGTCGCCCGGGTGGTCGGGGCCGGCCGGCTCAGGAGCCGGCGGCGGGTGGGCGGGCCGGGAGGGCGGCGGGGCGGGCCATGGCGTCGATGAAGGCCCGCTCGACGTCGCTGGTGGACAGCACGCCGTAGATCTCGCCCGTCTCCTCGACCACCAGGTACTCGGTGGCCGGGGTGGCCCGCAGGTGGTCGAGCAGCCCCTCGCCGGTGAGCCCGGCCGGCACCCGCATGCCGTCGGTGAGGTCCTGGGCCAGGGTGCTGACCGGGACCCAGGGCCTGCGGTGCTGGGGGACGCCGGCGATGCCGGCCTCGCGGACCACGGAGACGGGGGCGCCCTGGCCGTCGACCACCACGAGGGCGCGGGCGCCGGCGTCGTTGGCCCGGCGCAGCGCCTCGGAGAGCGGCGTCTCGCCGGTCACGGGCACGGCTCGGCGGGTCAGGGTGCGGGCGTTGAGCCCGGGCAGCCGCTCGCGGAGCCTGGCCATCCGCAGGCTGTTGCCCGCCCCGGTCCAGATGATGGCGGCGAGGATCGCGGCGAGCAGCGCGTCGGTGAGCGTCTCGAGACCGGTGAACGAGTCGCGCTCGCCCGCCGAGCCGAGGTGGGTGGCGAGCGGGAAGCCGATCAGCACGGCGACGGCGAGCACCCGGCCCGTCCAGGCGGCGGCCACGGTGCCGGTCATCGGGGAGCCCGACACCTTCCAGACGACGGCGCGCAGCATGCGACCGCCGTCGAGCGGGAGGCCGGGGAGCAGGTTGAACGCGGCGACGATCAGGTTGGAGATCATCAGCCCGGCGAGCAGCACGCCGGGGACGGTGTCCGCGTCGACGACGAGCATGCCCAGGTAGAAGACGCCGGCGAGGACCAGCGAGAGCAGCGGGCCGACGCCGGCGAGCACGAACTCACGGCCCGGGGTCTGCGACTCCTTCTCGATCTCCGAGACGCCGCCGAAGAACTGGAGCTGGATCCGGCGGACCGGGAGGTCGAAGCGGATCGCGGCCACCGTGTGGGCGAGTTCGTGGACGAGCACGGAGGCGTAGAAGGCCACGGCGAAGAACAGTGAGACCAGGTAGCGGCCGTTGCCGAGCTCGGGCAGCACCCGGTCGAGCTGGTTGCCGAAGAACCAGGTGATCAGGGCGGCCACCAGGAACCAGCTGGGGGCCACGTAGACCGGAACGCCGTAGACCCTGCCCATCAGGAATCCGCCGCCGGCGCCCTCCGGACGTCGCGGTTCCCGACCGTCGGCCGGTCGGCCCTCGACGTGCGGTGTCCGGTCCGTATCCGAGTCTCCCACCAGTTCCCCTCGTTGTTTTGTGTCCTCGCACGCGACCGCCGCCGCCAGGTCGATCGGGCCGTCCGTACGGGCTCTGCTGTCGATGGTATGCCGCCCCGGTGTCAGTGACGCGCCGTAGGGTTCGCTCCATGCCGCCGAAGAATGGGTCCACCGCAACGCCTCCCAACTCACTGTCGCCGTCGAGAGCCGCGGATTTCATGCAGTGTCCCCTGCTGTACCGCTTCCGGGTGATCGACAAACTGCCCGAGGAGCCGAACGCGGCGGCCACTCGGGGCACGGTGGTGCACGCGGTGCTCGAGCGGGTCTTCGACATGCCGGCTGGGCAGCGGGTGGCGCCGAGGGCGAAGGCGCTGGTGGTGCGGGAGTGGGAGCGGCTGCTCGCCAAGCGGCCCGAGCTGGCCGGCCTGTTCCGCGCCGCCCAGGAAGGTGAGGGCGCGGAGGAGGCGGAGGCGGCCGAGGGGGCCGCGGCGGAAGCGGCGGACGAGCTGGACCGGGCGCGGCTCGCCACCTGGCTGGCGGAGGCCGAGGCGTTGGTGGAGCGCTGGTTCTCCCTGGAGGACCCGACGCGTCTCGAGCCGGCCGAGCGCGAGTTGTTCGTCGAAACCCGGCTGGAGTCGGGGCTGCGGCTGCGCGGGGTGATCGACCGGGTGGACGTGGCGCCGACCGGCGAGGTGCGGATCGTGGACTACAAGACGGGCAAGGCGCCTGGGCCGCGGTTCGAGAACGAGGCGCTGTTCCAGATGAAGTTCTACGCGCTGGTGCTGTGGCGGCTGCGGGGCACCGCGCCGCGCCGGCTCCAGCTGGTCTACCTGGGCAGCGGCGAGGTACTGACGTACGACCCCGACGAGTCCGATCTGCGGACCGTGGAGCGGAAGTTGCTGGCCCTGTGGGAGGCGATCAGGCTGGCGACGGAGTCGGGCGACTGGCGGCCCAACCGCACCAAGCTCTGCGGTTGGTGCGATCACCAGTCGCGCTGTCCGGAGTTCGGCGGCACTCCCCCGCCCTATCCGCTGATGATCCAGCCGGCGCTGCCGGTGGAGCTGCCAGGACAGGCCAGGCCGGGGGCGGACGAGCCGGTGCCGTGAGTGAGAATGGTGCCCCGGCGCGCCGCGCCGCCGGTCGCGCCCCAGGGCGCCGGCCGGATTCAGCCGACGATGGGTGCCCCATGCCGATCCGCGTTCTGCTGGTGGACGACCAGCCGCTGCTGCGCACCGGATTCCGGATGATCCTCGAGGCGGAGCCCGACGTGGCGGTCGTCGGCGAGGCCGGCGACGGGGTGCAGGCGCTGGAGCAGGTGCGGGCGCTGCAGCCGGACGTGGTGCTGATGGACATCCGGATGCCGCGGATGGACGGTGTGGAGGCGACGCGGCAGATCACCGGGCCGGCGAAGGACGGTCCTGCCAAGGTGTTGGTGCTGACCACCTTCGATCTCGACGAGTACGTGGTGGAGGCGCTGCGGGCGGGCGCGAGCGGCTTCCTGCTGAAGGACGCGCCGGCGGCCGAGCTGGTGCAGGCGATCCGGGTGGTGGCGGCCGGCGAGGCGATGCTCGCGCCGAGCGTGACGCGGCGGCTGCTCGACATGTACGCGGAGAAGCTGCCGTCCGGCGAGAATCCGGTGCCCAACGCGTTGAGCACGCTGACCGAGCGCGAGGTCGAGGTGCTGAAGCTGGTGGCGCGCGGTCTGTCGAACGCGGAGATCGCCGCCGACCTGTTCGTCAGCGAGACCACGGTGAAGACCCACGTGGGGCACGTGCTGACCAAGCTCGGGCTGCGCGACCGGGTGCAGGCGGCCGTCTACGCCTACGAGAGCGGCCTGGTGCGGCCTGGCCTCTGACCGGTCCGGCGGGGCCCGCGGACGGTCAGGAGCTCTTGCCGATCTCCCCGAAGCGGAAGACGGTCGAGGCGTCGAGCGACCACTGGAGGCCACCGACGCTCTCGGCGGCGACGGCGTACTGCCGGCCCTGCCAGATCGGGATCAGCGGCAGGTCCTCGGCGACGATGTCCTGGATCTCCTCGTAGTCCGGCACGGTCTCGGCCCGGTCGGGCTCCCGCTCGGTGCTCGGGATCAGCTCCCCGGTGATCCGCTCGTCCTGATAGCCGTTGTTCAGCACGTTGTCCTGGCCGAAGAAGGGCTCGACGAAGTTGTCGGGGTCCGGGTAGTCGGGCACCCAGCCGCGGACGTAGGCGCCGTAGGAGCCGTCGGCCACGCCGCGGGCGAACGTGTCGGCGTCGACGCTGCGCACGGTGGCGTCGAAGAGGCCGCTGGCGTCGAGTTGGGCGGCGAGGTGCTCGAAGGCGGCCTCGGTGTCGGGGCCGAAGCGCGTCGGGGTGACCCAGAGGGTCAGCTCGACGGGCTCGGTGATGCCCTCAGCGCGCAGCGCGGCCTCGGCGCGGCCGCGGTCGGGCTCGTCGCCGTAGGTATCGTAGAAGGCGGTGTTGTGGCCGGTGATGCCGGCGGGGACGACCGAGTACAGCGGTTCCACGGTGCGCTGGTAGACGTCCCTGGCGAGGGCGGTGCGGTCGACGAGCCAGGCGATGGCCTCGCGGACGCCCTGGCGGCCGGTCACCGGGTCGTCGACGTTGAAGACCAGGTACTGGGCCTCGGCGCTCGATCCGTCGACGACCTTGAGCCCGTCGCCCTGCCCGGAGCGCGCCGCGGCGCCGAGCTCGGCGATGTCGGTGGCGGCCAGCCCGCGGTAGGCGACGTCGACGCCGCCGTCCGCCACGGCGTCCCCGAGGGCGCCCTGGTCGCCGTGGAAGAACCGCAGGGTGAGCCCGGAGTTCCGCACCTCGGCCGGCCCCCGGTAGTCGTCGTTGACCCCGAAGACGGCCTCGTCCTCGCCGTAGCTCTCCAGGGTGTAGGCGCCGGAGCCGACCGCGCGGCCGTCGGTGCGGAGCGCGTCCGCCGGGTACTCGCGGTGGTTGACGATGGAGCCGGCGCCGGAGGCGATCTTCTGGGGGAAGGCGGCGTCCGGCCGGTTGAGGTGGAACGTGACGGTGTGCTCGTCCGGGGTGTCGATGCGCTCGATGGAGCTGAGCAGCACGGCGGGGCCGCCTGGATCGTTGATGCGCAGCGTGCGCTCGAAGGAGAAGCGCACGTCCTCCGCGGTGAGTTCGTCGCCGTTGCTGAAGGTGAGGTCGTCGCGGAGGGTGCAGGTGTAGCGCTGGCTGACGCGGTCGGTGAAGCCGCACTGCTCGGCGGCCTCGGGCTGCGGTTCCACGCCGCCTGGCGGGAAGCTGAGCAGGGACTGGAAGACGTTGTTGAAGACCAGCCAGGAGCCGGGGTCGTAGCCGCCGGCCGGGTCGGTGGCCAGCACGGCGTCGGTCATGCCGACCACGACGGGCTCGCCGGTGCCCGGGCCGTCGTCGGCGCCCAGGGCGCAGCCGCCGAGCAGACCGGTGAGGGCCACCGCGACCGTCGGGAGGACCGGCCGGGAAGCACGAATTCTCACGTCCGCCGCCCTCGTCCCCGTCTGCTCACAGACAGACCCTAACGTCACATCCGGATCCGCCGGGCCGAGGTGAGGAAGCTCACGGGCCGACCGGCGAGGGCTCGGGCCCGAGGCCGAACGGGTGCGGCGCCGGGGCGAGCGGTCCCGCGCCGGGCGGCGCGAGGGCCGGCAGGCGGCGCAGGAAGGCCAGGTCGACCTGTTCGAGGGAGCCGACCACGGTGCGGGTGGCGGCGGGCGGGATCGGGGCCACAGAGGGCACCGCGAGCACCCGGCAGCCGGCGGCCTCGGCGGAGGCCACGCCGGTGACGGTGTCCTCGACGGCGACGCAGTGGGTCGGGTCGACGCCGAGCCGGGCGGCGGCGGTCAGGTAGGGGTCGGGGTGCGGCTTGGTGCGCGGCACCTCGTCGCCGGCGACGGTCAGTGTGAAGTGCTCGGCGCCGAGCGAGCGCAGCATCCGGTCGATGACGGTGCGGTGGGAGGCCGAGACCAGCGCGGTGGGGATCCGGTGCGCGGTCAGCTCGGTGAGCAGCCGGCGGGCGCCCGGCATCAGCGGGACGCCTCCGTCGAGGCGGCGCAGGAAGGTCGCGTTGAGCAGGTCGCGCACCTCGTCGAGCGTGATGTCGGCGCCGGTGACCTCGATCAGGTATCCGGCGCTCCGGTTCATCGGGCCGCCGACCACGACCTGGCGGTGCTCGTCGGCCAGGGCGTGCCCGAGGGCGCCGAACACCTCCACCTCGGCGTCCCACCAGAAGCCCTCGGTGTCGACCAGGGTGCCGTCCATGTCGAACAGCACGGCGCCCGGGGTCGGGGCGAGGGCCGGTCCGGCGTCGACGACCTGGTAGGAAGACGTCATCCGCACACCTCCGCGTCGGGGTCCAAAGGGGCGGGAAGGCCGGCCGTCCACGGGGGACGACCGGCCTGTTCCGGACCGATCAGTCTACTGCGGCGGCGAAAATCCGACGACCGCAGGCGGCGGTCGTCGGATTTTTACGCCCGATCGGGTTAGCGGGCGTTGAAGTAGTTCGCTTCCGGGTGGTGCAGGATGAGCGCGTCGGTCGACTGTTCCGGGTCGAGCTGGAACTCCTCGGAGAGCGTGACGCCGATCCGCTGGGAGTCCAGGAGCTGGGCGATCTTGGCCCGGTCGGCGAGGTCGGGGCAGGCCGGGTAGCCGAGGGAGTAGCGGCAGCCCTGGTACTCGGTGCGGAACATCCCGTCGAGCTCGGCCGGGTCGCCGCCGGCGATGCCGAGCTCGCCGCGGACCCGGGCGTGCCAGTACTCGGCCAGGGCCTCGGCGAGCTGCACGGAGAGGCCGTGGAGCTCCAGGTAGTCGCGGTAGGAGTCGGCGGCGAACAGCTCGGCGGTGGCCTGGCTGACCCGCGGGCCGACGGTGACGGTCTGCAGCGCCACGACGTCGGTCTGGCCGCTCTCGGCCGGGCGGAAGAAGTCCGCCAGGCAGAGGTGCCGGCCGCGGCGCTGGCGGGGGAAGGTGAAGCGGGTGCGCTCCTTGCCGTCCTCGTCGAGGATGACCAGGTCGTCGCCCTCGGCGTGGCAGGGGAAGTAGCCGTAGACCACGGCGGCCTCGAGCAGCCCTTCGGTGTGCAGCCGGTCGAGCCAGCCGCGCAGCCGGGGGCGGCCCTCGCTCTCCACGAGCTCCGCGTAGTCGGGGCCGCCCTCGCGGGCCGCCTTGAGGCCCCACTGCCCCTTGAACAGGGCGCCCTCGTCCAGCCAGGCGGCGTAGTCCTTGAGCGGGATGCCCTTGACCACCCGGGTGCCGAGGAACGGCGCGGCGGGGATCGGCACGTCGGTGGCGGTGGCGGAGCGGGCCGGCGGCGCCGGCTCCTCGACCGCGAGCTCGGCGCGGGGGCGGGCGGCCACCCGCCGCTGCTTGAGCTCGGGGAGGGTGGCGCCCGGCACGCCGCGCTTGACGGCGACCAGGGCGTCCATCAGGCGCAGCCCCTCGAAGGCGTCCCTGGCGTAGCGGACCTCGCCCTCGTAGATCTCGTGGAGGTCCTGTTCGACGTAGGCCCTGGTCAGCGCGGCGCCGCCGAGGATCACCGGGTAGTCGGCCGCCATGCCGCGCCGGTTGAGCTCCTCCAGGTTCTCCTTCATGATCACCGTGGACTTCACGAGCAGCCCGGACATCCCGATGACGTCGGCGCGGTGCTCGGCGGCGGCGTCGAGGATGGCGCCGACCGGCTGCTTGATGCCCAGGTTGACGACGGTGTAGCCGTTGTTGGTGAGGATGATGTCGACGAGGTTCTTGCCGATGTCGTGGACGTCGCCGCGGACGGTGGCCAGCACGATGGTGCCCTTGCCGGCGTCCCCGGTCTTCTCCATGTGCGGCTCCAGGTGGGCGACCGCCTGCTTCATCACCTCGGCGGACTGGAGCACGAACGGCAGCTGCATCTGGCCGGAGCCGAACAGCTCGCCGACCACCTTCATGCCGGCGAGCAGCGTGTCGTTGACGATCTCCAGGGCGGGGCGCTCGGCCAGCGCGTCGTCCAGGTCGGCCTCCAGGCCCTTGCGTTCGCCGTCGATGATCCGGCGCTGCAGGCGCTCGTCGAGCGGCAGCGCGGCCAGTTCCTCGGCCTTGCCGGCCCGCATCGACTTGGCGTCCACGCCCTCGAAGAGCTGCAGGAAGTGCTGGAGGGGGTCGTAGCCCTCGCGCCGCCGGTCATGGATCAGGTCGAGGGCGACCTGGACGTGTTCGGGCTCGATCCTGGCGATCGGCAGGATCTTGGCGGCGTGCACGATCGCCGAGTCGAGGCCGGCCTTGACGCACTCGTCGAGGAAGACGGAGTTCAGCACGAGGCGGGCGGCCGGGTTGAGGCCGAAGGAGATGTTGGAGAGGCCGAGGGTGGTCTGCACGGCGGGATGCCGGCGCTTCAACTCCCGGATCGCCTCGATGGTGTTGACGCCGTCCTTCCTGGACTCCTCCTGCCCGGTGCAGATGGTGAAGGTGAGGCAGTCGATGATGATGTCGTGCTCGGCCACGCCCCAGTTGCCGGTGAGGTCGGCGATCAGCCGCTCGGCCACCGCCACCTTGTGCTCGGGGGTGCGCGCCTGGCCGGTCTCGTCGATGGTGAGCGCCATCAGCGCGGCGCCGTGCTCGGCGGCGAGCGCCGTGACGGTGGCGAAGCGCGAGTCGGGGCCGTCGCCGTCCTCGTAGTTGACGGAGTTGATCACCGCGCGCCCGCCGAGCTTCTCCAGGCCGGCGCGGAGCACGCCCGGCTCGGTGGAGTCCAGCACGATCGGCAGCGTGGAGGCGGTGGCGAGGCGGCCGGCCAGCTCGGCCATGTCGGCCACGCCGTCCCGGCCCACGTAGTCCACGCACAGGTCGAGCAGGTGGGCGCCCTCGCGGATCTGCTCGCGGGCCAGCTCCACGCAGTCGTCCCAGCGGGCCTCGAGCATGGCGGTGCGGAACTTCTTGGAGCCGTTGGCGTTGGTGCGCTCGCCGATGGCCAGGTAGGAGGCGTCCTGCTGGAACGGCACGGTCTGGTAGAGCGAGGAGGCGCCGGGCTCGGGGCGCGGGTCGCGGGTCGCGGGCGTGAGCCGTGCGACGCGCTCCACCACCTGCCGCAGGTGCTCGGGCGTGGTGCCGCAGCAGCCGCCGATCAGCGAGAGGCCGAAGTCGGCGATGAACCGCTCGTGCGCGTCGGCCAGTTCGGTGGGTGAGAGCGGGTAGCTCGCGCCGTCCTTGCCGAGCACGGGCAGGCCGGCGTTGGGCATGCAGGAGATCAGGACCCCGGCGTGCCTCGCCAGGTAGCGCAGGTGCTCGCTCATCTCGGCGGGACCGGTGGCGCAGTTGAGGCCGATCACGTCGATGCCGAGCGGTTCGAGGGCGGTCAGCGCGGCGCCGATCTCGGAGCCGAGCAGCATGGTGCCGGTGGTCTCGACGGTGACCTGCACCATCAGGGGCAGCGTGGCCCCGGTGGCGGTGAGGGCGCGCCGGGCGCCGAGCACGGCGGACTTGGTGCCGAGCAGGTCCTGGGACGTCTCGACGAGCAGGGCGTCGGCGCCGCCCTCGATCAGCCCCTCGGCGTTGCGCTGGTAGGCGTCCCTGAGGGGGGCGAAGGTGGTGTGCCCGAGCGTGGGCAGCTTGGTGCCTGGGCCCATCGAGCCGAGCACCCAGCGCTGGCGGCCGTCGGCCGCGGCGAACTCGTCGGCGACGCCGCGGGCGACGGCGGCGCCGGCGGCCGACAGCTCGTGGATCCGCTCCGGGATCTCGTACTCGCCGAGCGCGCTCAGGTTGGCGCCGAAGGTGTTGGTCTCGACGCAGTCGACGCCGGCCTCGAAGTAGGCGCGGTGCACGTTGCCGACGATGTCGGGGCGGGTGACGTTGAGGACCTCGTTACAGCCCTCGAGCTGTTCGAAGTCCTCGAGCGTGGGGTCCTGCGCCTGGAGCATGGTTCCCATGCCACCGTCGGCGACCACGATCCGGGAGGCCAGGGCCTCCCGGAGGGCGGTGGCCCGCTGGGACTGGGGGGCGGAGGCGGGACTGGACGCGGCACTGGACAAGGCCATGGGGAGGCTCCCGGAGATGCGACGGCTGTCGGCTATGCGCCCTTCCGGGGCCCTGCCCCGCGGCGGGCGCACCTGGTCAGGGTAACCGCCCGGCCGGTCGGGGCGGGGATCCGTTCCGGTCGTTGGACGGACTTAGACTCATTCCGCGGCACCGGGGGTATCGACATAACCCGCTCTCGTTCGACAATGCCGAACGAAGCCCGGCACGGGCAGGGTATGGAGCGAGGAGCAGGGAGGCGGCCTCATGGCACGGACCATCCAGTCGCTGGAGCGCGCGGCGGCCGTGCTGCGGTTGCTGGCCGGCGGAGAGCGCCGCCTCGGCCTGTCGGACATCGCCTCGGCCATAGGGCTCGCCAAGGCCACCACGCACGGGCTGCTGCGGACCCTCCAGCAGGAGGGCTTCGTCGAGCAGGACCCGGGCTCCGGCAGGTACCAGCTCGGCGCCGAGCTGCTGCGGCTCGGCAACAGCTACCTGGACGTGCACGAGCTGCGCGCCCGCGCGCTCGTGTGGACGGACGACCTGGCCAGGGCCAGCGGGGAGGCCGCGTACGTCGGTGTCCTGCACCAGCGCGGCGTGCTGATCGTGCACCACGTCTTCCGGCCGGACGAGAGCCGGCAGGTGCTGGAGGTGGGCGCCATGCAGCCGCTGCACAGCACGGCGCTCGGCAAGGTGATCGCGGCCTTCGACCCGGTGGCGCACAACGAGGTCATGGAGGACGAACTCACCCCGATCACCGAGCGCACGGTGACCGACCCCGAGACCCTCGCCCGGAACCTGGAGCAGGTGCGCGCCCGTGGCTGGGCGAGCGACGTCGGCGAGACCTGGGACGGGGTGGCGTCCGTCGCCGCGCCCATCGTGGACCGGCGGCGGATGCCGGTCGGGGCGGTGGGGATCACCGGCGCGGTGGAACGGATGCAGGTCGGTTCAGAGCTCGACCACCGGCTGGTGGCCGCCGTGCGGGACTGCGCCCGGTCCGTGTCGCGCGACCTCGGAGCCGGGCGCTTCTAGGACAATCCAGGCACCCTTGGGTTATCTGCCGCACAACCCCTTGACGGTGGCTTCTCCGGGGAGAAAACTGCCGTTCGATGGTCGACATTGTCGAACACTGGACGGTCGTCGGCCAGGAATCCCTGGACGAAGGACAAAGGAGTCACGGGTGTCCAGCTCCGACATCTTCTTCGGCGAGGTCATCGGGACCGCCACGCTGATCCTGCTCGGCACGGGCGTCGTCGCAGGCGTCGTGCTCAAGAAATCGAAGTCGTTCGACGCCGGCTGGGTCGCCATCAGCTTCGGCTGGGGCATCGGCGTGCTCTCCGGCGTCTACGTCTCGACCCAGCTCTCCGGCGCGCACCTGAACCCCGCCGTCACCCTCGGTATCGCCATCGACACCGGCGTGTGGCGCAACGTCGGCACCTATGTCGGCGGCCAGATGGTCGGCGCCATCATCGGCGCCACCCTCACCTGGATCGCCTACTACGGCCACTTCAAGGCCCACCTCGCGGACCACGAGATCGTCAGCGGCTCCCGGACCCCGGGCGCCAAGGCGTTCGACGACGTCCGCGAGACCGAGGAGCGGCGCGAGCCGGAGGCCGGGCAGCCAGGCCCCGTGCTCGGGGTCTTCGCCACCGCCCCCGAGATCCGCAACACCGTGCAGAACCTGGCCACCGAGATCATCGCCACGATGGTCCTGGTGCTCCTGGTGCTCGGCATCGGCCTCAACGACGGGCTGGCGGTCTCCGGCACCGGCGGGCTGATGGTCGCGCTGGTCGTCGTCGGCATCGGCCTCTCGCTCGGCGGACCGACCGGCTACGCCATCAACCCGGCCCGCGACCTGGGCCCCCGCATCGTCCACCAGCTGCTGCCGCTCCCCCACAAGGGCAGCTCCGACTGGAGCTACGCCTGGATCCCGGTGGTCGGCCCGCTCATCGGCGCCGCCGCGGCCGGCGGAATCCACAACGCACTGTTCTGAGGGCGCCCAGCCCGCCACCCCCGCCGATCCGCCGCCACCAGGAGCCGCCGCATGTCGGACACCCAAGAGACCTCCAACGCCCCACGCGAGTACATCGCCGCCATCGACCAGGGCACCACGTCCAGCCGCTGCATCGTCTTCGACAGGGACGGCCGGATCGTCTCCGTCGACCAGAAGGAGCACGAACAGATCTTCCCCAAGCCCGGCTGGGTCGAACACGACGCCGCCGAGATCTGGACCAACGTCCAGGAGGTGGTGGCGGGCGCCCTGGAGAAGGCCGGCATCACCCGCGAGCACGTCAAGGCCATCGGCATCACCAACCAGCGCGAGACCACGCTGCTGTGGGACCGGGCCACCGGCGAGCCGGTGCACAACGCCATCGTCTGGCAGGACACCCGCACCGACGCCCTCTGCCGCGAGCTGGGCCGGAACGTCGGCCAGGACCGGTTCCGCCGCGAGACCGGGCTCCCGCTCGCCTCGTACTTCGCCGGCCCCAAGATCCGCTGGCTGCTCGACAACGTCGAGGGCCTTCAGGAGCGCGCCGAACGCGGCGAGATCCTCTTCGGCACCATGGACTCCTGGGTCATCTGGAACCTCACCGGCGGCCCCGACGGCGGCGTGCACGTCACCGACGTCACCAACGCCTCCCGCACCCTGCTGATGAACCTGCGCACCCTCGACTGGGACCAGCGCATCGTCACCTCGATCGGCGTGCCGCCCGAGGTGCTCCCCGAGATCCGCTCCTCGGCCGAGGTCTACGGCACCGCCAAGGGCGGCGTGCTGGACGGCGTGCCGGTGGCCTCGGCGCTCGGCGACCAGCAGGCCGCGCTCTTCGGGCAGACCTGCTTCGCGGTGGGCGAGGGCAAGTCCACCTACGGCACCGGAACGTTCCTGCTGATGAACACCGGCACCGAGGCCATCAACTCCTACGCCGGGTTGATCACCACCGTCGGCTACCGGATCGGCGACCAGGCCCCGGTGTACGCGCTCGAGGGCTCCATCGCCATCACCGGCGCCCTGGTGCAGTGGATGCGCGACCAGATGGGCCTCATCAACAGCGCGGCCGAGATCGAGACCCTGGCCCGCTCCGTCGAGGACAACGGCGGCGCCTACTTCGTCCCCGCCTTCTCCGGGCTCTTCGCCCCCTACTGGCGGTCCGACGCCCGCGGCGTCATCTCCGGGCTCACCCGCTACGTCACCAAGGCACACATCGCCAGGGCCGTCCTGGAGGCCACCGCCTGGCAGACCCGCGAGATCGTCGACGCCATGAGGAAGGACTCCGGAATGGAGCTCACCACCCTCAAGGTGGACGGCGGGATGACCTCCAACAACCTGCTGATGCAGAACATCTCGGACTTCCTCGACGTGCCCGTGGTGCGCCCGATGGTCTCCGAGACCACCTGCCTCGGCGCCGCCTACGCCGCGGGCCTCGCGGTGGGGTTCTGGACCGACATCGAGGACCTGCGCCACAACTGGCGCCGGGCCGCCGAGTGGACCCCGGCGATGGACGCGGCCGAACGCGACCGCGAATACCAGTTCTGGCTCAAGGCCGTGCAGCGGACCATGGGCTGGCTAGACGAGGAGAGCTGACGATCATGAACACCCCGCAGCCGACCGCAGGTTCCCCCACCCCCGTCGGCCCCGCCGGCATAGCCGCGGCCGACCGGCGGGCCGAGACCAGGGACCGACTCGCCACGTCGACCTGGGACCTGCTCGTCGTCGGCGGCGGCATTCTGGGCACCTCGGTGGCCTGGCACGCCGCCCAGTCCGGGCTGCGGGTGGCGATGGTGGACGCCGGCGACTTCGCCGGCGCCACCTCGTCCGCCTCCTCCAAGCTGGTGCACGGCGGCCTGCGCTACCTGCAGACCGGCGCGGTCCGGCTGGTGGCCGAGAACCACCACGAGCGCCGGGTGCTGGCCCGCGACGTCGCGCCGCACCTGGTCAACCCGCTCACCTTCCACCTGCCCGTCTACCGGGGCGGCCCGCACGGCGCCGCCAAGCTGGGCGCCGGCGTCTTCGCCTACTCCGCGCTCTCGGCCTTCGGCGACGGCGTCGGCCGCGTCATCTCCCCCGCCCGCGCCGCCGCCCTCAACCCGGCGCTGCGCACCGAGAACCTGCGTGCCGTCGCCGTCTACGGCGACCACCAGATGAACGACTCCCGGATGGCCGTGATGACGGTGCGCGCCGCCGTCCAGTCCGGCGCCGCCGTCCTCAACCACGCCGAGGTCGTCGGGCTGCGCCAGGTGCACGGCCGGGTCACGGGCGCCGAGCTGCGCGACCGGCTCACCGGCGAGGAGTTCGACGTCTCGGCCCGCGTGGTGCTCAACGCCACCGGGCCCTGGGTGGACCACCTGCGCCGCCTGGAGAACCCGGGCGCGGCCCCCAGCATCCGGCTCTCCAAGGGCGCGCACGTGGTACTGCGCCGCTCCGCTCCGTGGCGGACCGCGCTGGCCACGCCGGTCGACAGGTACCGCATCACCTTCGCCCTCCCCTGGGAGGACCAGCTGCTGCTCGGCACGACCGACGAGCCGTACGAGGGCGACCCGGCCGACGTGCGCGCCACCGAGGCGGACATCCGGCAGATCCTGGACGAGGCCGCGTTCTCGGTCCGCGACGCGCAGCTCGACCGCTCCCTGCTGACCTACGCGTTCGCCGGCCTCCGGGTGCTGCCGGGCGGGCCAGGCGGCGTCGAGTCGGCCAGGCGCGAGACCGTGGTGACCGAGGGGCGCGGCGGCATGCTGTCGGTGGCCGGCGGCAAGTGGACCACCTACCGGCACATCGGCCGGATGGTACTGCGCAAGCTGGCCAGCCAGCCGACGGTGCCGCTCGGCGAGGACATGGAGCCGCTCTCCGGGCTGGTGCGCCGGGTGCCGCTGCCCGGCGTCGCCAACCCCAACGCGGTCGCGCACCGGCTGCTCGTGGACCGCGACCCCGGCGCCCGGATGGATCCGCTGACCGCCCGCCAACTCGCCACCCACTACGGCTCCCTGGCCTTCGAGATCGCCCGGCTGGTCCGCGAGGACCCGGCCCTCGGCGAGCGCGTCCACCCGGACGGACCCGAGATCTGGGCCCAGGTCGTCTACGCCAGGGACCACGAGTGGGCGGAGACCGTGGAGGACGTGGTCCGCCGGCGCACCACGTTGACCATCCGGGGTCTCGACACGCCCGAGGTGCGCGCCCGGGTGGCCACCGTGCTCGGTCTACCGACCGAGTGACCGAACCCGCGAACGCCGCTGACCCGCGCACATGCGTACGAGGACTCCGGTATGGGCACGGTCACGCCGTAGGCTGGGGCCGCACGCAACACAACGGCAGCCGGGCCGGGCACACCTCCCGCCCCGGCCGGGAGGAGGCGCTGGGTGATCGAGCTCGAAGGACTTCCCGAGCTGGTCGACCCGGTCATGGTGGCCGCGTTCGAGGGCTGGAACGATGCGGGTGACGCCGCCTCCGCAGCGGTCGCGCATCTGGAGCAGGAGTGGAAGGGCGAAGTGTTCGCGGCGCTCGACGCCGAGGACTACTACGACTTCCAGGTCAATCGGCCGCACATCTGGCTCGATGGCGGGGTGCGCCGCGTCACCTGGCCCACCACCCGGCTCTCCGTGGTCAGGATCGGCTCGGAGAACGGCCCGGTGAAGCGCCGCGACCTGGTGTTGGTCCGCGGCATCGAGCCCAGCATGCGGTGGCGTTCGTTCTGCAACGAGCTGCTCGGCTTCGCGCACGAGCTCGGCGTCGAGATGGTGGTGGTGCTCGGGGCGCTGCTCGGTGACACCCCGCACACCCGTCCGGTGCCGGTCACCAGCGTGACCTCGGACGAGGACCTGGCGGTCCGGCTGAACCTCGAGGAGTCCCGCTACGAGGGACCGACCGGCATCGTCGGCATCCTGCAGGAGGCGTGCACCCACGCCGGGGTGCCGGCGGTGACGCTGTGGGCCGCCGTGCCGCACTACGTGGCGCAGCCGCCCAACCCGAAGGCGTCGCTGGCGCTGCTGCACGCCCTGGAGGACCTGCTGGGCGTCGGGGTCCCGATGGGCGACCTGCCGGAGGACGCCAGGGCGTGGCAGATCGGCGTCGACCAGCTGGCGGCCGAGGACAGCGAGGTCGCCGAGTACGTCAAGTCGCTCGAGGAGGCCAGGGACACGGCGGAGCTGCCCGAGGCGTCGGGCGAGGCGATCGCCAAGGAGTTCGAGCGCTACCTGCGGCGCAGGGACGGCCAGTCGCCGCCCGGCGACACCGGCTCCTACCTGCGCGATCCCGGCAACCGCCGGCCCCGGACGCGGCGCCGGCCGACGGACGGCGAGCAGGGCCCGCCGGAGCCCGGCCCCGCCGACGGCGAGGACTGAGCGCGCCGACACGGACGCGCGGGCGCCGGCCGTGGGCCGGACGTCAGAGGGCCACGCCGAGCAGCGCGTCCACCGCGCGGGAGACGACCCCAGGACCGCCGGGATCGCCGCCCGCGCCCCGTTCCTGGGCCGCGGCCCAGCGGTCCACGGCGGCCAGCGCGGCCGGCGCGTCGAGATCGGTGGCCAGCGCCGCGCGCATCTCCTCGACCAGGCCCTCGGCCGGCGGCCCGTCCGGCCGGGAGACGGCGGCCCGCCAGCGGCCGAGCCGCTCCACGGCGGCGTCGAGCACCGCGTCCGTCCACTCCCAGTCGGACCGGTAGTGGTGGGCGAGCAGCGCGAGACGGATCGCCGCCGGGTCGACGCCGGCGGCGCGCAGCCGGGACACCAGCACAAGGTTGCCCCGGGACTTGGACATCTTCTCGCCCTGGTAACCGACCATCCCGGCGTGCGCGTAGCTGGCCGCGAACGGGTGCTCGCCGGTGAGCGCCTGGGCGTGCGAGGCGCCCATCTCGTGGTGCGGGAAGGCGAGGTCGGAGCCGCCGCCCTGGATGTCGAAGCCCATGCCGAGGTGTTCGAGCGCGATGGCCACGCACTCGATGTGCCAGCCGGGCCGGCCGGGGCCGAGCGAGGCGCCGTCCCAGGACGGCTCGCCCGGCCGGGCCGCGCGCCACAGCTGCGGGTCGAGCGGGTTCTTCTTGCCCGGCCGCTCCGGGTCGCCGCCGCGCTCGGCCGACAGGGCGCGCATGGCGTCCTGCGCCAGGTGGGCGACGCCGCCGAAGCGCGGGTCGGCGTCGACGGAGAAGTAGACGTCGCCCTCCAGGTCGTAGGCGGCGCCCTTGGCGCGCAGCCGCTCGACCAGCGGCACGATGGCCGGTATGGACTCCACGGCCCCCACGTAGTGCCGCGGCGGCAGGATCCGCAGGGCCGTCATGTCCTCGCGGAACAGGGTGGTTTCGCGTTCGGCGAGCGCCGTCCAGTCCTCGCCGGTGGCGGCGGCGCGCTCCAGCAGGGGGTCGTCGACGTCGGTGACGTTCTGGACGTAGTGCACCTGGCGCTTGGTGTCGAGCCACACCCGCTGGACGAGGTCGAAGGCCGTGTAGGTGGCGGCGTGGCCCATGTGGGTGGCGTCGTAGGGGGTGATGCCGCAGACGTAGAGCCGAGCGACGGGGCCGGGGGTCGGCGTCACCGGGCCGCCCGTGGCGGTGTCGTGAATCGTGAGATCACGCCCCTGACCGGGCAGAACGGGGACTTTGGAAGCAGGCCAGGCATACATGCCACGAGCCTAACCGGCCGCCCGCGCGGACACGACAGGGCCGTCCGCGGCCGGGGCGGCGGGGCGGGCTCGTCAGATCAGCGGCCAGGGGATGGCCGGCCACTCGCCGCCGGGCAACGGATGCCGACCGGAGCTCAGCAGCGCGGCCGTCCTGGCCCGCAGCGCCCGGCACTCGGCCTCGGTGATCAACGTCAGCAGCCGGGTGAACAGCGGCCGGCCGTCCGCGAGTTCGGCGTCGAGACCGGTGAGCGCGGTCAGCACGGCGGCGGGCAGCGGCTCGCCGGCCCAGCCCCACAGCAGGGTGCGCAGCTTGTCCTCGGTGTGGAAGGTGACGCCGTGGTCGATGCCGTAGAGCCGGCCGTCCGCGAGCGGCAGCAGATGGCCGCCCTTGCGGTCGCCGTTGTTGATCACCGCGTCCAGCGTGGCTATCCGACGCAGCCGCTCGTCGTCCACGTGGACCAGCAGGGCGCTGCGCCCCGCGTCCACCTCGGCGCGGCCCACGGCCTTCCAGCCGGGCTCGGGCAGCTCGGCCTCGATCAGCGCCAGCAGCGACTCGGGCCCGCCGGCGGCCGCCTCCTCGGGGTCCTCGGCGTCGTCACCGGATTCGGCGTCGGCGTCGTCCGGCACGGGGCCCACCCACAGCTGGCACATCCCGCCGCCCAGCGGGTCGTCCCGCAGCACGGTGGGCGGCACCACGTCCCAGCCGAGCGCCCTGGAGACCTCGTAGGCGGCGACCTCGCGCTGGGCCAGCGTGCCGTCGGGGAAGTCCCACAGCGGGCGTTCCCCGGCCACCGGCTTGAAGACGCAGGGCACCCGGCGCCCCGACAGCTCGGCCGTGGCGTAGAGCACGGCGTTGGAGGCCTCGGCGATCCGCCCGTGGATGGTCAACTCGCCGCGCTCCAACGCCTCGTCGACGGTCACGCCCGGCTGCGGCGGTATCCGTTCTGGCGCGGACATACGTGTCCTTCCGGATCGAGCGGCAGGCTGCACAGCGGGCACGGCGGGCGGCCGGCGTTGACGACCTCGAGGGCCCGCTTGGCGAAGGCGCGGGCCATGGTGCCGCTGAGCCGGACCCGCAGCATCGGCGGGCCGTTCTCGTCGTCGCGCAGCAGCCGCTCCTCGGCCTCCGCGAACTCCTCCTCGGAGTCGGCGTCGAGCTCCACCAGCGCCTGCGCCTCGACGATCATGCGCTCACTCTCGCTGTCCCAGGCGAGCGCCATGGTGCCGACGCGGAACTCCTCCTCCACCGGGCTCTCCAGCGGGCCGGTGTCGGAGAGCTCGGACGGGGAGACGGCCGGCACCGAGGTGTTGCCGCCCGACCGGCGCACGACCTCGTCGAGCAACTCGTCGATCCGCTCGGCCAACGCCTCGACCTGGGCCTTCTCCAGGGCGACACTGGTGGTTCGGCCCGCCGCCGTGGCCTGTAGGAAGAAGGTACGGCGGCCAGGCAGCCCGACGGTCCCCGCGACGAAGCGGTCGGGAGGGTCGTAGAGGAACACCTGACGGGACACGCACTGCTCCGGGGGGTCGACTCGGTTCCGACACAGGCACCCTACTGCCCTTCGCGATCACGGTGCCCTGGGCACGGCTCTTCCGCTACGCCCCACCGCCCACCGGGGACCTGGTGGCCTCGGCCGCGTCGCGCGCCGCGGCCTCGGTGTCCGGCACGAACTCGCCGAGGTCGCCGGTGTCGCCGAACCGCAGCAGCAGCGGCTGCTCGCCGTACCACAGGGCCGTGACGGACGCCGGGTGGGGCACGATCCGCTGGAAGAGGTCGAGGTGGAGGCCGAGCGCGTCGGCCACGATCGCCTTGATGTTGTCGCCGTGCGTGCACATCAGCCAGACGGCCCCCGGGCCGTGCTCGGCGGCGATCCTGGCGTCCCAGTCGCGGACGGCCGCCACCACCCGGGCCGACATGGCGCGCAGCGACTCGCCGCCGGGGAAGACGGCGGCGGACGGGTGCCGCCTGACGGTGGCCATCAGCGGCTCCTCGGCCAGTTCGGCCAGCTTCCGGTTGGTCCACTCGCCGTAGTCGCACTCGACGACCCGCTCCTCGGCGAACGCGGGCAGGCCCGGGCGGTCCGCGAGGAGCGGGGCGACGGTCTCGGCGCAGCGCTGCAGCGGGCTGTGCACGACGGCGGCCAGCGGGATGCCCGCCAGCCTGGCCGGGAGCGCGGCGGCCTGCGCCGAGCCGAACTCGTCGAGGCCGACGCCGGGCGCCCGGCCGGCGAGCAGCCCGGCGGAGTTGGCGGTGGTGCGGCCATGGCGCAGGAGCAGCAGGGTGGGCATGTGGCCAACCCTAAGGCAGCGCGCCGACGTCGGGGGCGGCCGACCGCGCCGACCGCACCGCCTCAGCCGAGGCCGGCGAGCTCCACCGCCTCGGCGGCGGTGCGCAGGGCGTGGAGCCGCTCGTCCAGGGTGGCGCCGCCGGGGAAGAAGGAGACGGTGGTGACCCCGGCCTCGGCGTAGGCCGTCATCCGGTCGGCGATCCGCTCGACGGGGCCGAGCAGCGCGGTGTCCTCGATGAGCTTGCGGGGCACGGCCGCCTCGGCGCCGGTCCGGTCCCCGGCGAGGTAGCGGTCCTGGATCTCGGCGGCCTCCTTCTCGTAGCCCATGCGCTGGGCGAGGTGGTGGTAGAAGTTCTTGCCGCGGCTGCCCATACCGCCGACGTAGAGGGCCGTGTACGGCCGGAACTCGTCGGCCAGCGCGTCCAGGTCGTCGCCGACGGCCAGCGGCACCGTGGGCACGACGTCGAAGCCCTCCATGGTGCGGCCGGCCTTGGCGCGGCCGGCCCGCAGGTGGCGCATGGAGATCTCCTCGGCGTGCTCGGGCGAGAAGAACAGCAGCAGGGCGCCGTCGGCGATCTCCCCGGTCTGGGCGAGGTTCCTGGGGCCGACGGCCGCGACGTAGACCGGGATGTGCTCCCGGACGGGGTGCACGATGAGCTTGACGGGCTTTCCGGCGCCGCCGGGCAGCGGCAGCGTCCAGTGGTCGCCCTGGTAGCTCAGCCGCTCGCGGGCCAGCACCTTGCGGACGATCTCGACGTACTCCCGGGTGCGGGCCAGCGGGTGGTCGAACCTGACGCCGTACCAGCCCTCGGAGACCTGCGGCCCTGAGACGCCGAGGCCGAGGCGGAACCGGCCGCCGGACAGCGAGTCGAGGGTCGCCGCGGTCATGGCGGTCATGGCGGGAGCGCGGCCCGGGATCTGGAAGATCGCGGAGCCGACGTCCATTCGCTCGGTGTGCGCCGCGACCCAGGTGAGCACGGTGGCGGCGTCCGAGCCGTACGCCTCGGCGGCCCAGGTGACCGCGTAGCCGAGCCGGTCGGCCTCGCGGACGATCGCGAGATTGTCGGCGTCCATCCCGGCTCCCCAGTAGCCGAGGTTGATTCCAAGCTTCATCCCCACTCCTCACGGACGGTACGGAATGTACTGGCGAGTAACTACCCGTCCCGCCGACTGTAACGGGGGCCACAAGTACGCTCAACACCCATGGATCACCGGCACCTGGGCCGCACCGGCCTGCGCGTCTCCCGGCTCGGACTCGGCACCCTCACCTGGGCGCGGGACATCGGCGAGCAGGACGCCTCGGAACTGCTCAAGACCTTCTGGGAGGCCGGCGGTTCGCTGGTGGACACGGCCGACGTCTACGCGGACGGTGCCGCCGAGTACCTCCTGGGCCGGCTGGTCGGCTCCGTGGTGCCGCGCGAGGACCTGGTGATCGCCACCAAGGCGGGCAGCGTTCCCGACCCCTACCGCAGGTTCGACGGCTCCCGCGGGCATCTGCTGGCCGCGCTCGACGCCTCGTTGGAGCGGCTCGGCACCGACCACGTCGACCTGTGGCAGCTGCACGCCTACGACCCGGTGACCCCGCTGGAGGAGACCCTGGGGGCCCTGGACATCGCGGTGCGCAGTGGGCGGGCGCGCTACGCCGGGGTGTCCGGCTTCTGCGGCTGGCAGCTGGCCAAGGCGGCCACCTGGCAGCTGGGTGCGCCGGGGGCGCGCGTCCGGTTGGCGAGCTCCCAGATGGAGTACTCGCTATTGCAGCGCGGGGTGGAGCGCGAGGTGCTGCCCGCGGCGCTCGACCTGGGGATCGCGCTGCTGCCGTCCTCGCCGCTGGGTCGCGGCGTGCTCACCGGCAAGTACCGGAAGGGGGCGTTGCCGGCGGACTCGCGGGGCGCGTCCGAGCAGTTGGCCCCCTTCGTCGCGCCGTATCTGGACGAGGCCGCGAGCCGGATCGTGGACGCCGTGTCGATAGCCGCGGACGGCCTGGCCGTGACGCCGTTGCAGGTGGCGCTCGCCTGGGTGCGGGACCGGCCGGGGGTGGCGGCGCCGATCGTCGGGGCGCGCACGGCGCGGCAGCTCAGCGCGGCGTTGTCAGTGGAGGACCTTAGCCTTCCCCAGGAGATCTGCCAGGCGTTGGACGACGTCTCGGCTCCTGAGCACCACTACCCCGACCACGACTGGAGCTCGCTGTGACCGCACCGAACAACTCCCCGGCCGAGAAACCGGTGGCCGAGCGGCTGCGGGAGGCCGTGCGGGCGGTGGAGAGCGGCGAGCGCTCGGCCGACTCCTTCTTCACCCGGCCCACGCCGCCGCCCAGGCCACGGCCAGCGGCGCCCAAGGCGCCGGTACCCGGCGCGGCCGGGGAGCGGGCGCCGGCTCCGGTGTCGGTGCCCGAGGGGCTGCCCGCGCTGCTCGCCGCCGGCGGCGCGCCCGAATCGCTGGCCGGCCGGGTGGCCGCGGCCCTCGGGGAGGGTGCGGAGCGGGAGTTGCGGGACGATCCGTGGCGGCTGCTCGCGGTCGAGGGGGTGCGCCCCGAGCAGGCGGACGGCTTCGCCAGGGCGCTGCTCGGCGCCGACTCCACCCCGGAGGACGAGCGCAGGACGCGCGCGCTGACCGGCTGGCTGCTGGAGCGGGCGGCCCTGACCGGGCACACCGCGCTCCCGATGGAGGCGGTGGCCGAGCGGCTCGCGGCGCACGGCGTGCCGGACCCGGAGGCGGCCGTCAGGGACGCGGTCGAGGCGGGCACGGTGCTCGCCTTCCAGGACCGCGAGGAGCGGCCGGCCGCCGGCCGGGGCGGGGACGACGAGGAGGAGCCGCAGGTCCGGGTGCTGCTCGGGCTCGACCGGTGCGCGTTGGCCGAGGAGAGCCTGGCCGACGGCCTCTCCCGGCTGCGCGGCACCTTCGGCGGCCCGGGCGACGCCGACTGGCCGGCCGCGGCCGGCGCCGCGCCGTCCCCTTCGGCCGGCGAGCTGGTCCGGGCGGTGGCCGACGCCGCGCTGGTGGCCCACACCGGCGGCGAGGCCGCCAGGGCCGAGCCGGCGGCGCTGGTCGCCGCGGCCCTGGAGCTCGGCCTTCGGGTGTGCGCCGCCTCCCACGTCCCGGCCGGCCGGCGTCAGTTGGTCGCGCTGCTGCCGGACGACGCGGCCGGCGCCTCGGTGACGGTGGCCGGGCTGCTGTCCGGCGCGGAGGGCCCGGAGCGGGACGCCGAGGGGCTGCTGCCGCTCGACCTGCTCGTGGTGCTCGACGCCGGTCAGCTCACGGCCGAGTCGGCGGCGTCCCTCGTCGAGTCCCTGCCGGACGGCGCCCGGCTGGTGCTCAGCGGCGACCCGCTGCTGCTCGGCCCCGCGGGGCCCGGCCGGGTGCTGGCCGACGTGCTGGCCGCCGGCTGCCCCCACGTCCGCTCCCGCACCCCCGACCCCGGGCCGGTCGGCGAGCTGGTCTCGGGGATCGGCGTCGGCGAGCTCGCGCAGGTGGCGGCCCCCGGCAACGAGGTGGTGATCGTGCCGGTGCGGGATCCGGGCGAGGCCGTGCACCGCGCGGTGCAGCTGGTCACCGACTCCATCCCCCGGGCGTTCGGTCTCGCGGCTGGCGAGGTCCAGGTGATCACCCCGGCCCACGGCGGCCCGGCGGGCACCAGGGCGCTGAACACGGCGCTGAAGGAGCGGCTCAACCCGGGCCCCGGCCGCTTCGACGGCTTCGATCCCGGCGACCGGGTGGCGCACTCGCCTGCCCCCGGGCGCACCAGGCTGGCCACCGTGGTCGAGGCGGACGCGGCCGGGCTGTGGCTGGAGGACCAGGACGGCAGGTTCCTCGTGGCCAGGCAGCTCCTGGCGGAGACGCTCAGGCACGGCTGGGCGATCACCGCCCACCAGGCGGCCGGCGGCCGCTGGCCGGCGGCCGTGGTGGTGGTCCCGGGCGACGCGGCCGGCGTCGTCGACCGGGCCTGGGTGTACACGGCCTTCGGCCGGGGCGCCTCGCACCTCTCGGTGGTCCAGGGCGCCGGGCCCGCGCTGGCCACCGCGGTGGCCGGGCCACCGCCGGGCCAGCCGACCACCCGCCTGCGCGCGCTGCTGCGCGAGCAGGCACCGCAGGCGCCCGTCGAGTAGCGGCGCGTCAGCCGACGCTGTCCAGGTCGTCCTCCTCGAACGCCTCACTGATATCGAAGCGGCAGACCACCCGCTCCGGATCCACCGAGTCGAAGGGGGCGGCCAGCCACTCCCCCGGCTCCGACGGCTCGTCGCCGGCGGTCACCCAGAGCGTGGCGTCCCCCTCCTCAAGGCCGAACTCCTTGTGCCGGGACGCCAGCTCGTCCGGGTCGAACTCGCCGAAGAGCACGCCGAGCGCCGGCTGCATGCCCCGCGCCGGCCCCTCGTCGGTGTCCGCGAAACCGAGGTCGCCGGCCTCCGGATCGAGGTCGGCCACCCGCTGGGCCTGGGCCAGCAGCCGCCTCGGGTCGACCACCGTGTAGTCCCGGCGGATGAAGACGCTCAGGGCCTCCGGCACCTCGGGGCCCTCATAGGGAACCCCGTTCTCGGTGCCTGGCACCTCGAACGGGGTCACCTCGTCATAGACGTCGTACAGCAGCTCGTCATACACCTCGCCCGCGGCGGCCAGCTCGTTGAACGCGGCGAACACCGCGGCGTCCGCGGCGGCCGCCTCGGGGGCCGCGGTGCGGCCTTCGATGGCGGCGAGGTGCCGGTCGATCGCCGCTTTGAGCGCGTCGGCGGCGGCGCGGACTTCGGCAGCGGTGGGCTGCACAGCATCAGACATGGTGCAGACGGTATCGGCATCCGGGGCTTGCCCGCACAATAGATTCGATGCCGGAATACGAGTTTCGCGATGTGTATGTTCCGCGGGGGGTCTCCCGTGCCGCCGCCACGCGCCTGCTGACCGAACACGCCGAGTACGGTCACTGGGAGCTGGCCCAACTCCGCCTGTACCCCGACGGCAGCCGCCAGGTTCGGCTGCGCCGGCGAATCATCCGCCAACTCCGCGCCACCTGGTAGGCGGCGCCGCCTCCCGTCCGCGCCATCCCCCACACACGAGAGGAGTGGGCCCCGTGTGACACGGAACCCACTCCTGACGGTTCACTCCGGACGGCTCGCCCGCCCGGAGGGGCCGGTCTCAGCCCCGGTGTGCCACCCGCGCCCGCCGGTAGAGCACGCCGCCGCCGAGCAGCAGCCCGCCGCCGACCGCGAGGATCGCGCCGAGCGGCAGCTCGCTGCCGGTCTCGGCCAGCTCACCCTCCGCCGCGCTCTCCTCCGCCGCGCTCTCCTCGGCCGGGGCCTCGGCCACCGAGCCCGCGGGCCGCGGCCCGGGCTCGGCGGTCTCGGGGTCGCCGGCCGTCGGGTCGTGCGGCGTCTGGCCCTCGGGCTCCTCGGAGCCCGGGCCCGGGTTGCCGGGCTGCCCCGGGTGACCCGGCTCGCCCGGGTGCTCGGGGCCCGGCTGCTCAGGGCCCTGCGGGTCGCGCGGCCGCTCCGGGCCGCCGCCCTCCTGGCACTCGTTGCCGAACACCGGGTTGAGCACGCCGACCACGTCCGCGCTGTTGCCGCAGACCTGGACCGGCACGTCCACCGGGACCTCGACGTTGTTGCCCGAGCCGACACCCGGTGAGTCGACCGCCGCAGCCCCGGCCTCCGCCCCGTCGCCGGCCTGGTGGCCGCCGTGCCCGCCGTGGGAGCCGCCCTCGGACACGCACTTGTTGCCGAACGCCGGATTGAGCACGCCGACCACGTTGATCGTGTTGCCGCAGACCTGGACCGGCACGTTGACCGGCACCTGGACGTTGTTGCCTGACGCCACCCCCGGTGAGCCGACGGCCGCCCCGGCGGCGTCGGAGTCCGCGAACGCGGTGCCGCCCGAGATCGCGAAGACCCCGCCGGCGGCGACCACGGTGAGCAGGCCCTTCTTTCTGACCTGACGCATCTGTCGTTTTCCCTGCCTCGTCGTGAGAGTGGGTCGCGGGGTGGGGGGATGAGGGCACCCACGACCGAACTACGGCCGGGCGGCCCCGGCGGCGCGATGCACGTGCCGCGGGACCGCCCGACCAGGCCCTCAAAGTGTGGGGCGAAGCATCACTTGATGGCGCAGAAGTTGCCGAACGCCGGGTTCAGGAGGCCGACGATGTCGATCGTGTTGCCACAGAGCTGAACCGCGAGGTCGATCGGCACCTGGATGTTGTTCCCGGAGATCACGCCGGGGGAGCCGATCGCGGCGGCGGCCGCGTCGGAGTCGGCCGAGGCGAGCCCCGCACCCGCCATGACCAGGCCGCCGGCGGCGGCCGCGGTGGCGACAACCTTCTTGATCATTATTTCCTCCTCGTTGACAACGCGGCCCCGGCCGGGGGCCGCACCGGTTGTAACGAGGCCCTCAGATCATGGGTACTCGCGGGCACGGACTTTCACCCACTCGGATGAGTTTCGTACCCGCGTCCGGTCTTTCGAGTCGGCGGTGTCAGCTCAGCACTGGTCGAGGAAACGGTCCAACACCCGGGCGCCGAACTTCAGTCCATCGACGGGCACCCGCTCGTCCACGCCGTGGAACATGCCGGCGAAGTCCAGCTCCGGGGGCAGCTTCAGCGGGGCGAAGCCGAAGCAGCGGATGCCCAGGTCGTCGAAGGACTTGGCGTCGGTGCCGCCGGACAGCATGTAGGGCACGGCCCGCGCGATCGGGTCCTCGGCCACCAGCGCGGACTGCATGGCCTCCACCAGGGCGCCGTCGAAGCTGGTCTCCACCGCCTTGTCGGAGTGCACGTCCTCGCGCCGCACCCGGGGGCCGAGGATCCGGTCGAGGTCGGCCAGGAACTCCTCCTCGAAGCCGGGCAGGAACCGCCCGTCCACGTGGGCGGTGGCCTGGCCGGGGATCACGTTGACCTTGTAGCCGGCGCCCAGCTGGGTCGGCGCCGCCGTGTTCTGCAGTGTGGCGCCGATGATCTTGGCGATGCCGCCGAGCTTGGCCAGCGTCTCGTCCATGTTCTCCGGGTCGAGCTCGGTGCCCAGGGCGTCCGAGAGTTCGTCGAGGAAGGAGCGGACGGTCTTGGTCACCCGCACCGGGAACTTGTGCCGGCCGAGGCGCGCCACGGCCTCGCACAGCTCGGTGATGGCGTTGTCGTCGTTGGTCATCGAGCCGTGGCCCGCGGTGCCGTCGACCGTGAGGCGCATCCAGTGCATGCCCTTCTCGGCCGTCTCGATCAGGTAGAGCCGCAGGTTCTCGTTGACGGTGAACGAGAAGCCGCCGACCTCGCTGATCGCCTCGGTGACGCCCTCGAACAAATCCGGGTGGTTGTCGACCAGGTGCCGGGCGCCGTAGACACCGCCGGCCTCCTCGTCGGCCAGGAACGCCACCACGACGTCCCGCGGCGGCTTCCGGCCGGAGCGCAGCCGGTCCCGCACCACGGCCAGCGTCATCGCGTCCATGTCCTTCATGTCCACCGCGCCCCGGCCCCAGACGCAGCCGTCGGCGATCTCGCCGGAGAACGGGTGGTGCGTCCAGTCGGCGGCGTTGGCCGGCACCACGTCGGTGTGCCCGTGGATGAGCAGCGCGGGGCGGGACGGGTCGTCGCCCTCGATCCGGGCCACGGTCGAGGCCCGCCCCGGGTGCGACTCGAAGATCCGCGGTTCCAGGCCCACCTCGGCCAGCTGCTCGGCCACGTACTCGGCGGCGGCCCGCTCGCCAGGACCTGAGTGGTCCCCGTAGTTGCTGGTGTCGATCCGGATCAGGTCGCGGCAGATGCCGACGACCTCGTCCTCGGCACGCTGTCCGGCTTCGGCACGGCCCTGGGTGGGGCTCGACTGGCTCACGCTGCCTCCTCCTGCGATGGGTGCCCCCATCCTGCCTCCACCCACGCGACCGGCCCAAGGCCGATCGCCTCCCGACTCCCGTGGAGATCACCAACGCCCGGACTTTGCTATGGTTTCCCACGTCGCCGCGCGCACCGCGCTCCGGTCGACACACACCCCGTCCGGGTGGCGGAATGGCAGACGCGCTAGCTTGAGGTGCTAGTGCCCGTTTAAGGGCGTGGGGGTTCAAGTCCCCCCTCGGACACATCAGTACGCGCACACCTGATAGTGCCGGTCGACTCTCGGCCGGCACCATCTGTGTTTCGTGGGCGTGGCGCCGGCCGGTCCCGGGAGGCGGGGTCAGCCCGCCGTGCCGTCGAGGATCCGGCTGTAGCGAAGGCGCAGTGCCCGCTCCGTGCTGGCCGCCACGGTGCCGAGCACCATCGCGATGTTGAGCCGGACCGGCGGATCGACGGGTGAGGTGAGGGTCCGGACGCGCTGGGCGACGGGTTCCACCTGGGTGATCGGTCCGACGATCCGCAGGACGAGGAGGGCCGCCTCGACGCCGTCGCCACTCATCGAGCATGCCCCGGCTCCCGTCTACTCGTTCGGTTCCGCCGGGCAGGCGAGGTCCCGCGCGGGGCGTCGGCCGGTGGTCAGGAACTCGGTCACCGCGTCGTTCGCGCAGGTGTTGGCGCCGAACGGGTAGACGCCGTGCCCGCCCTGGTCGGCCGTCACCATCGTGGCCCGGTCCCCCAGCGCCCGCCGCAGCTCCCTGGCGCCGGCCAGCGGCGTACCCGGGTCGCGTTCGTTCTGCGCCATGAGCACGTTCGACGGGCCCCGGTCGCCTATCTCCAGCGGCCGTTCTATGCCCTCGGTCGGCCAGAACGCGCACGGTCCGATGTTGGCCGAGGACCCGCCGAGCATCGGGTACCGCTGCCGGTCGTGCGCGACGTTCCGCTGGTACTCCCGGACCGTGTCAGGCCAGCGCGAGTCGGCGCAGATCACATGCATCCGGGCGGACATGGCGTTCTCCATGTTCGGCATCGGCGGGACGGGCGGCAGGGGTTGGTCCGTGTCCAGCGCCTGCCAGATCTCGGCGAGCTCGGGCATCGTCGCGTCGCTGTAGAGGCGGTCGAAGGTGACCCCGCGGAACCAGTTCCCGTCGACGCCCTGGACCGGCTCCTCGTCCAACCGCTCCACGAGCTCGAAGAACGTCGCGGTCACCTGCTCGGGAGTGGTGCCCAGACCGTACTCGGGGCGCGCTGCCGCGAACGCCGCGAAGTCCGGGAAGCGCTCCTCGAGACCGGGGGCGAACCTCCGCATGGCCGTCACGTCGTAGCCACCGGGGCCCAGGTTGCTGTCGAGCACGATCCGGTCGCCGCGCTCGGGGAACATCGTCGCGTACGCCGCGCCGAGGTAGGAGCCGTAGGAGCCGCCGAGGAAGGAGGCCCTCGGTTCGCCGAGCGCCGCCCTGATCCGTTCCATGTCGCGCACGGTGTTCGCGGTGGTGGTGTGCGGCAGCATCCACGCGGTGGACGAGGTGGCGCACTGCTCGGCGAGGGTCCGCGCGTACTCCGCCTCGCGCGTGACGTCGGCGGCGTCGCGCGCGTGGCGGAGGAAGGTCCCGCGCTGTTGCTGCTCCGGCGTCAGGTCGCAGGTCACCGGCGTGCTGTGACCGACACCGCGCGGGTCGAAGCCGATCACGTCGTAGGAGTCGAGCACCTCCTGCGGCAGTCCCACGTAGGCGAGCACGGCCGGGTAGCCGAGGGCCGAGATGCCGGGGCCGCCCGGGTTGGTCAGCAGCACGCCGCGGCGCCGCGACGGTTCGTCGCTCGCCAGCCGGGAGATGGCGATCTCGATCCGCCGGCCGTCCGGATCCCGGTAGTCCAGCGGGACGTCGAGCGTCGCGCACTCCAGGCGGGGCGAGTTCACCTCCTCGGGGCACGGGCCCCATGCCACGCTCTCCGGCCTCTCCGTCTCCGTCTCCGTCTCCGTCTCCGTGTCGAGGGTCGCCGCCGAGGCTGCCGGAACGGCGGTCGCCGCCATCGCCGTGGCGGCGAGGGCGAGGGAGGACAGGCTTCTGCGCATGTGGTGTTCTCCTCAGGGGTGTGCGGGGACGGGTAAGGGGCACCGCGGGAACCGAGTCTGTCCAGCGGCCGCCCCGGGCACATCGGCCCGGCGGCTCGAACCGGCTTCGCCCCGGGGCGAGGTGACGGTTCGACTTTCGTCGAAGGGAGGTCGTCCTCCGGTCTGATTCGCCGGCCGCGGCCGGCCGCGATACTGATCGGGTGAACACGGAGGTGGCGCCACGGCTCGGCGGGTGGCAGCAGGCGGGGAGGCTGGCGGCGGCCGCCGCCTTCGGCGTCCCCTTCTGGTTCGCCACCGGAGTGCTGCTGGCCCGGGAGCGGGCGACGGGGCCGGGATTCTGGTGGGAAGTCGGCGATCCGCTGGTCGCCCTGGGGTGTCTGACGGTGCTTACGCTGCGGCGGCGCTTCCCGCTCGCCGTCGCCGTCATGGTCGCGATCGCCTCCACCGCGTCGGCCCTCGCCACCGGCGCGGCGCTGCTGGCGCTCGGCTCGATCGCCGCCCGACGCCGCCCCCTGGAGATCGGCGTCGTGGTGCTGGCCCTCGTGGCCTCGTCGCAGTTCGCCCCCGGGCTCTACCCGGTGGCGGACCCGGCCGGCCCGTGGTGGCTCCTGCTCGCGTTGCCGACGCTGGCCGCCGGGGTCGCGGTGGCCGCGGGCGTGGCCGTCGGCGCGCGGCGCGCCGAGGTGCGGTCCCTGCGGGAGCGGGCGGAGGGCGCGGAACGGGAACAGGCAGCCCGGGCCGCTCAGGCGCGGGCGCTGGAGCGGAACCGGATCGCCCGCGAGATGCACGACGTGCTCGCGCACCGGATCTCGCTGGTCGCCCTGCAGGCCGGGGTGCTCGACCACCGCGGCGACCTCTCAGCCGAGGAGAACCGCGCGCTGGTCCGCAGTATCGCCGACAGCTCGCACCAGGCGCTGGAAGAACTACGGGACGTCCTCGGTGTGCTCCGCGCCGCCCCGGGCCGGCCGGAACCACCGCAGCCGTCCTTCGACCACGTTCCGGAGCTGGTGACCGACGCCCGCGCGTCCGGGATGGACGTCACGCTCGGCACCACCGTGACGGGCAAGCCGTCCGACGTCGTCGGCCGAACCTGCTACCGGATCGTCCAGGAGGGGCTGACCAACGCCGCCAAACACGCCCCCGGGGCAGCCGTGGACATCTCCGTCGACGGGGAGGCCGGCGGAGAACTGCGGGTCATCGTGCGCAACTCCCGGGCCACCACGGGAGCCGCGCCACCGCCGTCCTCGGGGTTCGGCCTGCTCGGCGTCGCCGAACGCCTCGCCCTCGCCGGCGGGGAGCTCGACCACCACCCGACGCCGGACAGCGGGTACGTCCTCACCGCACGCCTCCCCTGGCCGAGGCACACCGAAGAGAAGAGAGCGTGAGTGGAGAGCGAGCGGGAGCCGGTGCGCATCGTCATCGTCGACGACGACCAGTTGGTGCGGATGGCGCTGCGCCTCGTCATCGAGGGCGAACCGGACCTGATGGTGGTCGCCGAGGCGGCCGACGGGGACGCCGCGATCGGCGTGGTGGACGAGCGGCGGCCGGACGTCGTGCTGATGGACGTGCGGATGCCCGGCCGTGACGGGCTCAGTGCGACCCGGGAGATCCTGGCCCGCCCGGCGCCGCCGCGGGTGCTCGTGCTGACCACCTTCGACTCCGACGATCTGGTGCTCGGCGCGCTGCGCGCCGGAGCGCTCGGGTTCGTCCTCAAGGACACCCCGCCGGCGCGGATCGTCGACGCGGTGCGGGCGGTCGCGGAGGGGAATCCCGCGCTGTCCCCGGCCGCCACGGCACGGGTGATCGCGGCGGCCACCGGTCCTGGGTCGTCCGACGCCCGCGACGCGTCCCGCCGGGCCGCGCGGGAACGGCTGGCCGCGCTGAGCGAGCGAGAACGCGACACGGCTCGGGCCATCGCGGACGGCCTCGGCAATCCGGGGATCGCCGAGCGGCTGAGCATCAGCGTCGCGACCGTCAAGGCGCACACGGGCAACCTGTTCGCCAAGCTGGCGGTCGAGAACCGGGTGCAGATCGCGCTCCTGGTCCGCGACGCGGAGTAGCGCGCCCTGGTCCGGGCACGGGCCGGGAACCGGCCGGAGACGGCGCCGCGTGGCGCGTTCCGCCTCAGCCGTGGCTCGCCGCCCGGTCGTCACGCGGCGGTGGGGTGCTCGACCGGTCGGCGGTGGGTCGGCGTAGCCAGCGGGCGGCGGCCGCCGCGAGGGCGACGGTGATGCCGGCGCAGAGGAGGGCGACGGTGCCGAACGCCGAGGCGAAGGACTCGCGTGCCGCTGTCATGAGGGTGTCGGCCAGCTCGGGTGGCAGTGCCTCGGCGGCGCGTTCGGCCGCGGGGAGGCCGTCCTGGGCGGCGTCCCCCGCGGTGGGTTCGAGGTCGGCGGGCAGGCCGTCGGTGAGCCCGAAGCGGTACAGGGCGGTGAGGATCGTTCCCATGATCGCGATCCCGAGGGCGACGCCGAGCTCGCCGCTGGTCTCGGAGAGCGCGGCCGCCGAGCTGGCGCGCTCCTCAGGTGCGGAGGTGACGACCAGATCGGTCGTCAGGACCGTGGCCGGGCTCAGGCCGAGCACCGCGAGCGCGCCACCGACGACGACGATCCACAGTGGCCTCTCCGGCGTGGCCTGGGCGAGCACGAGATAGCCGGCGAGCGAGAGCGCCGCTCCGGCGACGATGACCGCGGCCGGGCTCCAGCGGCGCGCGAGGCCGGGGGCGGCCAGGGAGCCGGCGATCGCCGACAGCGCGATCGGCGCGGTCAGCAGCCCGGCCGGTAGCGGCGCGAGGCCGGCGACCGACTGGAGGAACCGCGGCACCAGGAAGTTCACCGCGGTGACGGTGAAGATGCCGACGGTCAGAACGAGCAGCGCCGTCCGGAACGCCCGGGAGCGGAACAGCGCGGGATCGACGAGCGGGTTGGCGATGCCGCGCTGACGACGGACGAAGACCGCGCCGGAGACGAGACCCACCGCCAGGACGCCCAGGATCGAGGGCTCGGGATCGACCGTGACCAGTTCCTTGACCGCGTAGACGACGGCGATCAGGGCGATGACGGAGAGCGCGACGCTGGGCGGATCGACCCTGGCCGGGGCGGGGTCCCGGCTCTCGGGCAGCAGGATCGGCCCGAGGGCGGTGGCGAGCAGCATCACCGGGACGGCGACGAGGAACACCGACCCCCACCAGAAGGCCTGTAGCAGCGCTCCACCGATCAGCGGGCCGACGGCGACCCCGACGGAGAACGTCGTCATCCAGACGGCGATCGCGAAGGTGCGCTGCTGGTCGTCGCGGAACATCGTGCGGATGAGGGCGAGCGTGGAAGGCATCAGCGTGGCGCCGGCGAAGCCCAACACCGCGCGCGCTCCGACGAACTCCTCCGGGGTGGTGGCCAGCGCCGCCCAGGTCGACGCCGCCGCGAAGGCGAGGCTGCCGATCAGCAGCAGCCGCCGCCGTCCGATGCGGTCTCCGACGGCGCCCATGGTGACCAGGAACCCGGCGATCACGAACCCGTAGACGTCGAGCGCCCACAACCACTGGGTGGGGCTGGGGTCCAGGTCGGCGCCGATGTGCGGCGCCGCGAGGAAGAGGACGCTGGCGTCCGTCGCGAGGACGAACAGCGGCAGTGCCAGCAGCGCGAGGCCCAGCCATTCGCGTCGTCCCGCGCGGGAACCAGGCTCGTTCAGGGGAGGTAACGGCATGCGCCGACGTTAACATACGATACGTATCGTATTCTAATCCTGGGCGAGAATGAGGGGCATGGCGGAGCGGATGACCACCGGAAGAGGGCTCGTCGGGCGTCCGCGCGACGCCCACATCGACACCGCCGTGCTCGACGCGGTCTCCGAACTGCTCGAGGAGTCGGGATACGGCGCGCTGGCGGTCGAGAAGGTGGCCCGGCACGCGGGGGTGAGCAAGACCGCGGTCTACCGGCGGTGGCCGACTCGGCAGCAGCTCGTCCTCGCCGAGCTCCAGCGGCGGCTCGGCGACGTGGGGCCGGTGGACACCGGATGCACGCTGTGCGACCTCAACGAGGCGCTGGGGATGATCGTGCGGACCTTCACCTGCATGGGACCCGAGTTCTTCAGCCCGCTCCTGGCGGACTGCTCAGCGGACCCCGCCCTGCGCCAGGAGTTCATGGACACCCTGTTCCAGCCACCGCGCGAGGCGGTGCGCACCACGCTCGCCCGCGCGGTGGCCCGGGGAGACCTCCGTGCGGACGCCGACCTCACCCTCGTGGTCGACTCGCTCGCCTCGCTCGTCCACTACCGCCTGCTGTTCGGGCACGCGCCGGTGAACGAGGCGGCCGTCGAACAGGCCATCGACACGCTTCTCGCCGGCGTCGCGCGGGACTTCGACGCTCTTCGGGCCCAGGCCGACGCGGAAGCGGACCACCGCGCCGAGCACCACCACCCGCGGCACCGCTGATCGTCACGTCACGCGGCCGCCCTGCGGGCCGCCTCTCCGCGTTTGGCCTGTTGGACGAGCCCGTGCACATGGGTGCGGAGAGCGTGGAAGCGCGGGTCGTTGCGGGTGGTGAGCTGGTCGCGGGTCTCCGGCAGGTCGACGGTGACGTCCTCGAGGATCACGGTGGGGCGCGCGGACAGCACCAGGACGCGCTGTCCCAGGTAGATCGCCTCGTCGATGTCGTGGGTGACGAAGAGCAGGGTGATGCCGAGCCGGTGCCACAGGTCGCGGACCAGGTCCTCGAGGTCGGCGCGGGTCTGGGCGTCCACCGCGGCGAAGGGCTCGTCCATCAGCAGGATGCGCGGTTCGTAGGCCACGGCGCGGGCGATGGCGACGCGTTGCTGCATGCCGCCGGAGAGCTGCCACGGGTAGGAGCCCGGGACGTCGGCGAGCCCCACGGCGTCGAGCGACTCGCTGACGAGGCGGCGGCGTTCGGCCCTGGGCACGCCCTTCTCGCGCAGCGGCAGGTCGACGTTCTGGGCGACGGTCAGCCAGGGGAAGAGGCTGCGGGCGTAGTCCTGGAAGACGACGGCCATACCCTCGGGCGGTCCCGAGACCGGGTGCCGGTCCAGGGTGACCTCGCCAGACGTGGGCGGCAGCAGCCCGGCGATGCAGCGGAGCAGGGTGGTCTTGCCGGCGCCCGAGGGGCCGACGATGCACACCATCTCGCCCGGCCTGGTGGCGAACGTCAGGTCGCGGACGGCCTCGGTGGCGCCGTCGCCCGCGCCGTACACCTTGCGCAGGCCGCGCACGCTGAGCAGTTCTTCGGTGGGTGCGGTGGTGGTCATCGGGAACCTCCTCGTTGGGCCTGGCGCTGGCCGCGGTACCAGGCCAGGACGGCGCGTTCGACGGCGCGGAAGATCAGGGAGAGCAGCAGGCCGACCAGGCCGAGCAGGATGATCCCCGTCCACATCTCGGGCAGGGCGAAGCCGCGTTGGAACTGGACGATGGAGAAGCCGAGGCCGTTGTTGGCGGCGAACATCTCGGAGATCACCATGAGGACGATCGCGATGGACAGCGCCTGTCGGGCGCCGGTGACGATCTGGGGGCTGGCGCCGCGCAGCACGACGGTCCGCAGCCTGGTGAGCGGGCGGAGCCGGTAGACGCGGGCGGTGTCGTGCAGGAGTCCGTCGATGCCGCGCACGCCCTCGACCGTGTTGAGCAACACCGGCCAGACGGCGCCCGAGACGATGACGACCACCTTCATGGTGGTGCCGATGCCGAGGAGGAGCATGAGGATCGGCACCATCACGGGTGGGGGGATGGCCCGGAAGAACTCGAGCACGGGTTCGGCGAAGGCGCGCAGCGCGGGCCGGGTGCCGATGAGGACGCCGAGGGCGACGCCGAGCACCAGCGCCAGCGTGTAGCCGGCGGCGAGGCGGCCGAGCGAGGGCAGCAGGTCGTGGCCGAGGCGGCCGTCGAACCAGGTGGGACCGAACTCGGAGAGGATCTCGCTGAGCGGCGGGAAGAAGAAGTTGCCCGCGCGTTCGGAGACGATCCACCAGGTGGCGGCCAGCACGGCGGGCAGGCCGAGCAGGGCGGCGAGACGTCGGCCGTGCCGGCGGAGCCGGGAGGCGAGGGACCGGGAGGGGGCGGGGGTGACGGCGGTGCGTGCGGTGAGTGAGGTCATCGGGCGGCCTCCTGCCGCACGGAGGGGTGCCAGCGCAGCACACGGCGTTCGAGCAGCCTGGCCGACAGGTTGACGGTCACGCCGAGCAGGCCGGTGACGATGACGAGCGCGTAGAGCGGGGCGACCGCGCCGGAGGACTGCGCGACGGCGATGAGGCGGCCGAGGCCCGGGGTCCCGATGATGAGTTCGCCGGTGATGGTGAGGATCAGCGCGACGCTGGCGGCGAGTCGGAAGCCGGTCACGGCGTACGGCAGGGTGGTGGGCCACACCAGGCGCAGGACCCTGGTGCGGTGGCGGAAGCGGAAGGACCTGGCGGTGTCGCGGGCCACCGGGTCGACGTCGCCGACGCCGGCGAGCACCTGCATCAGCACCTGCCAGAAGGCGGAGTAGACGACGAGGATGAGGGTGGCCTCCATCCCGGTGCCGTAGAGCAGCACGGCCAGCGGGATGAGCGCCACGGCCGGGATGGGGCGCAGGAACTCGATGGTCGAGGCGGTGGCGTCGCGGAGCGCGGGGACGGAGCCGATGACCATGCCGGCGGCCGTGCCGGCGGCGAAGGCCAGGGCGAGCCCGGTGCCCCAGGTCCGCAGGGTGTCGCCGAGCGCCTGCCAGAACTCGGCGGTGCCGGCGCTGTCCCCGAGGGCGCGGGCCATCTCGGAGAACGGCGGCAGGTAGCGGTCGTCGACCAGTCCCGTGTGGGGGACGAGCTCCAGCAGGAGGAGGAAGGCGGCCACGCCGGCGAGGCCGAGGAGTGCGTTGCGCATCACTCGTCTCCTCCGTCGGGCGCGGCGGTGGCGTCTGCGGTGGCGTCTGGGGTGGCGATCAGGGAGTCCACGTCGATCTCCTCGTCGGTGAAGCCGCTGGTGAGCATCCGGTCGGCGACGAACCGCAGCGACTCGGGGTCGACGCGGTCGTGGTAGGCGGGCAGCACCATGGACTCGGCGAGCGCCGGGGCCATCTCCTCGAGTTCCGGCAGTGCGGCCCGGAACTCCTCCGGGTGCTCGGTGATGAACTCCGCGACGTCGGCGACCGCCGCGCGGAAGGCCTCGGCCTTCTCGCCGTTCTCCCGCAGGAAGTCCTCGGTCGCGAGGAAGCAGCCGACCTGGAGGCCCTCGCGGGCCTCCGTGTAGGGCCGCAGCACGGGGCGCAGGCCCTGTTGTCCGCCGATGGACAGGAACGGCTCGATGACCCAGGCGGCGTCCACCCGGCCGCTGTGCAGCGCGGGCAGCATCTGGGGGAAGCCGATCTCGGTGAACTGGATGTCGGAGGTGTCCACGCCCTGTTCCTCCAGGGCGGCGACGATGCTGATGTCGCCGATGTTCTGGAGGGTGTTGACGGCGATCGAGGCGCCGGCCAGGTCCTCGGGCCCCTCGATGTCGGAGTCCTCGGAGACCAGGACGGCGGAGAAGTCGCGCTGGGGGTCGTCGGTGGCGAAGGTGCCTGGTGCGATGATCCGCACCGGCAGGCCCTGGTGGCCGGCGAGCATGCCGCTGACGACGTTGGAGCCGGCCACGTCGAGGTTGCCGCCGACCAGCGCGGGGATGGCCGCGGCGCCGCCGGCTGAGGCGTCGATCTCCAGTTGGATGCCGTGGTCGGCGAAGATGCCGCGCTCCTGGCCGAAGCGCAGGAACGCGGCTGGCATGCCGTCGGTCTCGCCGACGCGGACCACGTTGGTGCCGTCGGTGCCGGAATCGCCGCCCGCCGCGACGCCGCATCCGGTGGCGCCGAACAGCGTGGCGACGAGCACGGCGCTCAGTGCGGTGGGGCCGCTCGCCCGAAACATCATTGTTCTCCCCTTCGCTCTCGGCCCGGGTGTGAGCAACGTAGGTGGCCGCCGAGACGACGAGGATTACCGGCCAGCGGAATTCTTCTATGGCGAATCTTGCTCCGGTGGCCGCCGTCCAGCTCGGCACGATGCCTACGGTCAAGGCACCGGGGACGTCGTTCCCACGGCGCAGGGCGCGTTCCGCAGAGAGGAATCGAGGAGCAGTGGAGACCAACGTCGTCATCGTGGGCGCGGGAATCGGGGGCCTGACCCTCGCGCTCGAACTCCACCAGGCCGGGATCCCCTGCCGCGTGCTGGAGGCGGTCCCGCGCCTCGAGCCCGTCGGCGCCGGCATCAACCTCCTGCCGCACGCCATGCGCGTGCTGCACGGCCTCGGGGTCGAGGACCGGCTCGCCGCGGCGGGCGTGGAGACGGCGGAGGCGGTGTTCTTCAACCGCTTCGGCCAGCTCGTCTACCGGGAGCCGCTCGGCAGGCGGGCCGGCTACGACCACCCCCAGCTCTCGCTCCACCGCGGCGACGTGCAGCTGACGCTGCTGGCCGCCGTGCGGGAGCGGCTCGGCGCGGACGCGGTGGCGCTGGGGCGGCGGGTCGTCTCGGTGGAGGACGCCGGCGACCAGGTGCGTCTCGCGGTGGCCGACGCCGCGACCGGCGCCGTCACCGAGGAGCGCGCCACCGTGGTCGTCGGCTGCGACGGCATCCACTCGGCGCTGCGCGCCCAGTTCCATCCAGGGGAGGGCGAGCCGCGGTACTCGGGCGTCACGATGTGGCGCGGGGTGACGCCCTGGGAGCCGTTCCTCAGCGGCGCCAGCATGGTGCGGGCCGGTTGGCTGGCCTCGGGGAAGATGGTGATCTACCCGGTGCGCGACCGGGTGGACGCCGCCGGCCGCCAACTCGTCAACTGGGTGGCCGAGGTCGAGCGGCCGCGCTCGCCCCGCCGCGACTGGACCAGGGCCGGGCGGCTCGACGACTTCATCGACGTCTTCGCGGACTGGCACTTCGACTGGCTCGACGTGCCGGCCCTGATCCGCGGCGCGGAGACGATCCTGGAGTACCCCATGGTCGACCAGGACCCGCTGCCGCGCTGGACCTTCGGCGCCGTGACGCTGCTCGGCGACGCCGCCCACCCGATGGTGCCGCGCGGCTCGAACGGCGCCGGGCAGGCGATCCTGGACGCCCACGCCCTGCGGGTGGCGCTGACCGGGTGCGAGGACCCGCGCGAGGCGCTGCTCCGCTACGAGGCGGAACGGCGGCCCGCGACCGCCGCCGTCGTCGAGACGAACCGGACCCGGCCGCCGGATACGATCCTGCGAGAGGTGTACGAGCGGACCGGTGATCGGCCGTTCGCCCGCGTCGAGGACGTCATCAGCACCGAGGAGATGGCCGAGATCTCCGCGAGCTACCAGAGGGTCGCCGCCTATGACAGAGACCGTGTCAACCGCCCCACGTGACCCCGGGCAGGAGCCGGGCGACGAGTGGGTCGCCGCGCCGCCGTACTCCCTGGCCTCGGTCGACAACGCCCTGCGGCTGATCAGGGCTCTGGACGAGCGCGGCGAGCTGCGCGTCTACGAGGCGGCCGAGCTGCTCGGCGTGGCCCGCTCGACCGCCCACCGGCTGCTCTCCACCCTCGTCTTCCGGGGCTTCGCCGCGCAGCCGGACAGCGGCCACGTCTACCGGCCGGGGCCCGCCCTGGCCGAGGCCGGGCTGCGGGCGATCTCGCGCCTCGACCTGCGCCAGGTGGCCCGCCCGCACCTGCGCGCGCTCTCCGAGGAGACCGGCGAGACCGTCCACCTGGTGGTGTTGGAGGGGAACGGCGCCCGGTTCGTCGACGGGGTGGAGAGCGGCCAGCCGCTCCGGGTGGGCCTGCGCGTCGGCATGGTGCTCCCCGCGCACGCCACGGCGGCCGGCAAGGCGATCCTGGCGGCGCTGCCGCCGGAACAGGTGCGGGACCTGTATCCCAGGGGCGTGCAGACCCTGACCGACCGGACGCTGCGCACCCTGGAGGACATCGAACGGCACCTCGCCGGAGTGACCCGCGCCGGTCACGCCACCAACCACCGGGAGAGCGCGGACGACGTGGCGGCGGTGGGCGTGGTGATCCGCAACCCGACCCGCGCCCCGGTCGCCGCCCTCGCGGTGGCCGCGCCCGCGGAGCGTCTCCAGCCGGTGCGGATCCCGCTGATCGCGATCCGCATGCACCGCACAAGCCACGCCATCACCGACGCCATGACCGCGCCGCGCTAGCGGCGGCGACGCCCGGGGTCGACACACCTAGCCACCGAACGCCACCCGGGCCATGATCTGCGCATGACATTGCGGGCCGATGTGGTGGTGGTCGGAGCCGGGCTCGCCGGGCTCGTGGCGGCGCGGGAGTTGGCGGCCGCCGGGCACGAGGTGCTGGTGGCCGAGGCCGGCGACCGGGTCGGCGGGCGCACCAGGAGCCGTCGACTCGGCGAGGTGACCGTCCAGTTGGGCGGCACGTTCGTCGGCCCGGGACAGGAGCGGGTGCGGCGGCTGGCCCAGGAGCTCGGCGTCGCCACCGTCCCCACCCACCACACCGGCCGCCAACTGCTCCGCTGGCGGGGCCGGCTGCGCTCCTACCCGGGGCTGATCCCCCGGCTCGCGCCGCTCGCGCTGCTCGATCTCGACCGCACCATGCGGCAGTTCGAGTGGCTGGCCCACCGCGTCCCGCCCGGACGGCCGTGGCTCGCCCCACGCGCCCGCCGGCTCGACGCCGGCACCCTGGAGTCCTGGCTGCGCGCCATCGGCGCCGGCCGCACCACCCGGGAGCTGATGGCCGTGGTGGCCAGGGCGAGTTGGGGCTGCGAACCGGGCGAACTCTCGCTGCTGCACGCCCTGCACCACGTGCGCGGCTGCGGCGGCTTCTCCCCCATGCTGGACACGGCGGACGGCGCCCAGCGGGAGCACTTCGCCGGCGGCGCCCACACGTTGGCGGAGCGGCTGGCCGAAGGGCTCGGCGAGCGGGTGCTGTTGAACGCCCCCGCGCGGCGGGTCGCGTGGCGCCGCGGCGAGGGCGTCACCGTCCACACGCCGCGCGGCGATCTCGTCGCCCGCCGGGCCGTGGTGGCCGTGCCGCCGGCGCTGCGCGGCACCATCGCCTTCGCGCCCGCGCTGCCGCCGCGCCACGAACAGCTGGCGCAGCGCTGGCCGCAGGGCGTGCTCGGCAAGGTGTACGCGGTCTACGAGCGGCCGTTCTGGCGCGCCCGCGGCCTCTCGGGGCAGACCCTCGCGGACACCGGCCCCGTGTCGTCCACCTTCGACGTCGGCCGGGATCCGCTGGGCCCCGGCATCCTGCTCGGCTTCGTCGGCGGCGACCACGCCAGGGCGTTCTTCGCGCTGCCGGCCGAGGAGCGGCGGCGGGCGGCGCTCGGCGCCCTCCGCGCCCTGTTCGGGCCCGAGGCCGGCCGACCGGTCGGCTACACCGACCACTGCTGGGGCGCCGAGCCGTTCACCGGCGGCGGGCCGACCGCGGCCGTGCCGCCGGGGGCCTGGACCCGCTACGGCCCCTGGCTGGCGAGCCCGGTGGGACCGCTGCACTGGGCCGGCTCGGAGACCGCCGACCGCTGGGGCGGCTTCATGGACGGCGCGGTGCGGTCCGGCGAGCGGGCCGCGGTCGAGGTCAGGGCCGCGCTGTAGCGGGCGCGCCTCAGGACCGCGTCGCCCCAGGACCGCGTCGCCCCCGTTGTCGCACGGCACGCCGCTGCCTGTAGGTTCGCGGTGAGTGAGCGGCAGGCGGCTGAGAGGAACGGGCATGGTGACGAGCGAGGGCGTCGTGGCGGAGGAGGAGGCGGCGGCGCGCGCGCCGGGGATCGGGGCTCGGGTCGGCGCGGTGCTCGTCTTCGGTTCTTCGGCCGCGGTGCTGGTCGTCGAACTGGTCGCGCTGCGGCTGCTGGCGCCGTACGTCGGGCTCACCATGGAGATGAACACCATGGTGATCGGCATCGCGTTGACGGCGATCGCCTTCGGCTCGTGGGCCGGCGGGCGCGCGGCGGACGTCGTCGCGCCGCGCCGGGCGCTCGGTCCGCTGCTGGTGTTGTCCGGGGTGGCCGTGGCGGTGACACCGGCCCTGGTGCGGTTCGTCGGCACGGCGGAGGGCGATCTGGCGCTGCTGGTCGGCGGCGCCTGCCTGTTCCTGCCGGCCGCGCTGCTCACGGCGGTGACCCCCATGGTCACCAAGCTGCTGCTGGTCGACCTGTCGACCACCGGCACCGTGGTCGGGCGACTCTCGGGGATCGGCACCGCGGGCGGCATCGCCGGCACCGTGCTGACCGGTTTCGTACTGATCTCGGTCGTGCCGGTCAGCGGCATCCTGATCGGCCTCGGCGTGCTCCTGGTGGTGACGGGCGTGCTGGTGGACGCCGCGACGCGGGGCTGGCGGCTGGGCCGCCAGGCGCTGGTGGCGAGCGTGGTCGTCGGCGGCGGCGTGACGGCGAGCGCGGCGGTGCCGAGCGGCTGCGACGCGGAGACCCGCTACCACTGCGCGACGGTGCGGGAGGACCCGGAGCGGGAGAGCGGCCGGACGCTGGTGCTGGACGGGCTGCGGCACTCGTACGTCGACCTGGAGGACCCCGAGCACCTGGACTTCGCCTACGTCCGGGCGATCGCCTCCGTGATCGACACCGCGTACCCGGCCGGCCAGGCGCTGGACGCCTACCACCTGGGCGGCGGCGGCCTTTCGATCCCGACCTACCTGGACACCGTGCGCGCCGGGTCCAGGAGCGTGGTGTCGGAGATCGACCCCGGCGTGGTCGAGGTCGACCGCGAGTGGCTGGGTGCCGAGCTCGACGAGGACCTGCGGGTGCGGGTCGAGGACGGCCGCCTGGGCCTGCGGCGGATCGACACGGACTCCCGTGACCTGGTGGTCGGCGACGCGTTCGGCGGCGTCAGCGTGCCGTGGCACCTGACCACCCGGGAGGCCGTCGCGGACATCGACCGGGTGCTGCGCCCCGAAGGCGCCTACGTCGTCAACATGATCGACCACGGCGAACTCGCCTTCGCCCGCGCCGCCGTCGCCACGATGCTCGAGGAGTTCGAGCACGTGGCGGTGGCGGCGGAGCCCGGAGCGTTCGACGGCGCGGGCGGCGGCAACCTGGTGGCGGCGGCCTCCGACCGGGCCCTCGACACGGCGGCGTGGGGCGAGCGCATCGCCGAGCGCGGCGAGAACTGGGAGGTCGTCACCGGCGCCGAGGTGGCGGAGTGGATCGGCGACGCCCAGGTGCTGACCGACGACTTCGCGCCGGTCGACCAGCTGCTGACGCCCTACGCGGGGCGGTCGTCCTAGGTTCCGACGGGTCCTAGCCCAGGCCGCCGGCCTGGGCCGCGGCCTCGCGGATCGCGTCGAGTTCGGCGTACAGCGTGGCGCCCGGGCACTCGGTCTCCATCCAGTCCTGGTGCCCGCTCACCACGCTGACGTCGCGCTCGGCGCCGCTGACCGGGTTGACGAACCGGGTCTGGCCCCGCGGGTCGAGCCCGTGGAAGCGGCTCAACACCCCGATGAGGGTGGCCAGGGACTCGCGGGCCGCGTCGGTCGCCGGCTGGTCCACCAGGTCGCCGAGCAGCGCGATGCCGATGTTGCCGGAGTTCATGCCGCCCACGTGGGTGGCGGTGATCACGTCGCCCTCGGCGTCGTGCGCCGGGATGCCGTCGTCGCCCGTGTAGTGGCCCTCGTAGATGTGGCCCTCCTGGTCGATCAGGAAGTGGTAGCCGATGTCCGTCCAGCCGTTGGTCTGGATGTGGAAGGTGTAGATGGCGCGGATCTCGGCGGCGGCGTCCGTGTAGTCGTTGGTCGTCGCGGTGTGGTGGACGGTGATGACCTGCGCCGGGTAGTACGTCAACTCCCCGATCGGCTCGCCGTTCTCGTCGAAGCGCAGCGACTCGTCCGCGCCCCACTCCGCCCGGGAGAGGTACCGCGTGCCGCGCATCCGCTGCGGCGAGCCGGGCACCGGCCGCGCCCGCTGGGTGCCGTGCTCGGTGTCGACGGCGAGGCCGGCGACGTCCTGGGCGCCGTCGGGGAGGCGCAGTTCGAAGCGGGAGGCGCCGCGCGCGGCGACCAGGGTGGCGCCCTCGTTGGCGCCGCCGCAGTCGGCCGTGCGGTCCAGGGCCTGCCACTCCTGGCCGGCCTCGGCGTCGGTGAAGCGGATGGCGGCGTCGCCGCCGGCCGGCAGCCGGAGGCCGACGTAGGTGAGGGGGAAGTCGACGGCGGCCTCCGTGACGCCCGAGGTGTCCTCGGTGCGGGTGGTGGCGAATCGCTCGGTCGGTCCCGAGTCGTCGGTGCCGGCGGCCGGCGCGGCCTCCGGCGCGCCGTCGTCGGAGCCGCCGGTGACGGCGAAGACGGCCGGGGTGAGCACGCCGGCGGCGGCGACGCCGCTCGCCGCGCCGATCACGGCACGGCGCGGCATCCGGGACGCCCTGCGGTGCGTGGGGCTTATGGGTTCTGTGGTGTCCGTGTGGGGAGTTGGCACGTTCGGAAGGCTAAGGGGCGGGCGCCCGCCGGCATGGCCGGCGGGCGCGCCGCGCGAAACAGCTCCACCGACTCTCCACGCGCCGGTCGCGTCCTTCATCCGCGCTTCGTGCCCGGGTGCCCGATCGGGCCTGGTGGGGCGGTGGTCGGCGGCCTGGCCCTCACCCGTCGCGCTGGATCCGCCACCGGTTGTCGGGGGTGCCGTCGTCAGGGGCCTGGACGGCGAAGGCGCCGGCGGCGGTGGAGTTGTTCTGGATCCCGAGCAGCTTCCCGCTGTGCTCGTTGCGGATCCTGTACGTGCCGTCGCCCTGGTCGAGCAGCGTCCACCGGTGGTCGGCGGTGCCGTTGTCGGCCCACTGCAGGACAGTCGCGTTGTCCGCGGTGGACATGTCCTGGACGCCGAGCACCTTGCCGCTGTGGGCGTTGCGGAGCCGGACCGCGGTTCCGTCGGGGATCGGCTCCCAGTCGTGGTCCGCGGTGCCCGAGTCCTGCCACTGGAGGGCGCGGCCGCCGTCGGCCGTGGACATGTCCTGGACGCCGAGCACCAGGCCGCTGGCCACGTTGACGAGGCGGACGGTGCCGGCGCTCGCGCCGCCCGTGTTCCAGTAGACGGCGTAGTTGTGGCCGTGCGCGTCGTGGAACGGGCCGAGGTTGACGGTGGCGCCGTTGGCCCTGGCGGTGAAGGCGAGCGAGCCGGTGCCGGTCCTGGTGATCGAGGAGGTGTCCAGCGCCGGGAGCGAGCCGAGGGCGCTGTTGCCGTAGTTGCCGGACAGCACCACGGGCCCGTAGGTGACGGCGGCGACTGCGGGGTTGTCGTTGGCCTGGCGCAGCACGACGCGCATGGGCAGGCGCACGGTGACGGTGTCGCCCGAGGTCCAGGCGCGGGTCAGGGTGGCGTAGCTGCCCGGCGTGGTGGCGATGTTCTGCGCGGTGCCGTTCACGCTGACCGTGGCGCCGGTGGTCCAGCTCGGGATGCGGACGCGCAGCGACCAGGTGCCGCTCACGGTGCCGGTGAACCGCAGGGTGGTGGTGTCGCCGACCGGGTACGAGGTGGTCTGGGTGACCGTGATGCCGCGCTCCGTCCAGTCGAGCACGGACGGCGCGAACAGGTTGACGATCAGCGTGGTGTCGCGGTGGAAGTAGACGGAGTCCATCAGCCGGGTGTGCATCTCGAGGCCGGTGCCCTGGCAGCACCAGAAGCTTTCGTAGTCGGTGCTCCAGGTGCCGCCGCCCCAGGCGGGGCCCACGCCGCGCCGGCCGCCCGGGTTGAGCGGGGTGAAGTAGGTGACGTGGCCGTGGGCGTCGGCCGGGTTCTGCTGGCCGATCATCTGGTTGAGCCAGGCCCGCTCGTAGTAGTCGAAGAGCGCGGCCCGTTCGGGGTCGAGGGTGAACAGCTCGCGGGTGAGGACGAGCATGTTGAAGGTGTTGCAGCTCTCGCAGGTGTCCTGGTCGAGGTAGCCGGCGATGGCGTTCGGCGGGCGGAAGTGCTCGGCCTGGCTGTTGCCGCCGATGGCGTAGGTGTGGGCGTCGACGCAGATGTTCCAGGCGTTGGTGGCGATGTCCCGGTAGCGGGTGGTGCTGGTGGCCTGGTACTCGCGGGCGGCGCCGATCCACTTGGGCACCTGGGTGTTGGCGTGCAGCCCGTTGAGCCGGTCCTGGCCCGCCGCCAGCGGGTCGAACACCGTGGCGTGGTCGAACCGTTGGGCGACGGTGAGCCACCGCGGATCGCCGGTCTGGAGGTGGAGGTCGGTCAGTACGGCGTTCATGCCGCCGAACTCGGTGCCCAGCATGGTCTGCATCTGCTGGGTGCTCAGCCGGCCGGTGCGCCAGTCGACCCACCCGGCGAGCCGCAGCAGCACGTCGAGCGCGGCGGTGCTGCCCAGGTGCCGCCACACGTCGAGCAGGCCGACGAGCGTCTTGTGGAGGGCGTAGTAGGGCACGTTGCCGTTGGTGAGGGTGCGGTTCTCGAGGGCCGTGAACTCCGACTCGGGGAAGCCGCAGAGATAGCCGGTGTTGAAGCCGGCGGCGGCGTTGTTGGCCTGGCACGTGGCGAGTTCCGCGACCATGCGCTCGGCCTTGTCCCGGCAGGTGGTGTCCCCCGAGACGGCGTAGACCTGCGCCCACGCGGTGAGGAAGTGCCCCTGCGCATGGCTGCGGAACGGGAACGAGGGGGCGTCCCAACCGCCGCCGGGCGCGGCGCCGTTGGTGGACTGCCGGTGGTTGGCCCGGAAGTTGTACAGCAGCCGTTCGACGTCCACGAACCGCAGGTAGGCGCGGGTGCGGTTCTCGTTGTCCAGCCACCGGCTCGCGGTGAGCCGGACCTGGCCGAGCCCGAAGGGGCGCGCGAGCACCCCGAAGTCGGCCGGGGCCGGGGCCGGGGCCGGGGCGGCCGGGGCCCGGGGAGTGGCGGCCAGGGCCGGCGTGCCGGCGAGGGCCGATCCGGCGGCGGAGCCGACCGCGGCGGCCCCGGCGGCCCGTAACAGCCGCCGGCGGCTGACCTGGGACGCGCCGGGCGGCGGCTCGGAAGATGACGCGGTGGAAGACATTCGCACCCTTTCCAACTCCGAAGCGTCCGACCTGTCGAACGCCGAACCGAGGGTCGAACGGAAGATAGGAAGGGGACGAGGGCATGTCAATGCATCCGGCGCGGGCGGACCGGCCGGTCGACCACCCCCGCCCTGGCCGGGAGCCGGCTGCCGAGCAGCAGCATGCGCGCGGCGCGCTCGGCCGCGTCGGTCAGGAACTCCCGGGCGCGCGCCAGCGCCTCGGGCAACGCGACGGGCGCCGGAAGGATGCCGTGGTAGGCGTCGACGCCGGTCAGATGGACCTGCCCGGCGCCCTCGCCGAGGGTGCCGGCCAGCGCCAGCACCGGCACGCCGAGCGCCTTGGCGCGGCGGGCCACCTCGCCGGGGATCTTGCCGAACGGCGTCTGGGCGTCGAGCGCGCCCTCGGCGGTGATGACCAGATCGGCGGCGGCCAGCCGGGCGTCGAGGTCGAGGTGGTCGAGGAACACCTCGAACCGCGGCCGCAGCCGGGCGCCGAGCGCGGCCAGGCCGGCCCCGAGGCCGCCGGAGGCGCCGGTGCCCGGGCCGGTGCGGAGGTCGGCGCCTGGCGGGGCGAGGTCGCGCCCCAGGACGTCCGCCCAGTGTTCGAGGGCCGCGGACAGCTCGTCCACCTGCGCGGGGGTGGCGCCCTTCTGCGGGCCGAAGACCCGGGCCACGCCGCGCGGCCCGCACAGCACGTTGAACGGGTTGACCGCGACGGTGAGGTCGGTGGCCGCCAACCGGGGATCGAGGCCGGCGCCGTCGATCCGGTCGAGCCGCGCCAACGCGCCGCCGCCCGGCGGCAGTTCCCGGCCCTCGGCATCCAACAGCCGCGCGCCGAGCGCCTGCAGCGCGCCGGCCCCGCCGTCCGAGGTGCCGGAGTCGCCGCAGCCGACGAGGACCCGCCGGGCCCCGGCGTCCAGGGCGGCGCGGATCAGCTCGCCGACGCCCCGGGTCGTGGTGCGCGCCGGGTCGCGGCGGCCGGCCGGCACCAGGGCAAGGCCGGCCACCGCCGCCATCTCCACCACGGCGGTGCCGGGGCCGCCGTGGGGTTCGGGGAGCAGCGCGTAGTGCGTGCTCACCGGCTCGCCGACCGGCCCGGTGGCCAGGCACGGCACGACGCGCCCGCCGCCCGCGGCCGCCAGCGCCCTGGCCGTGCCCTCGCCGCCGTCCACCAGCGGCAGCAGTTCGACGGCGGCGTCGGGCAGCGCCCGCGCCAGCCCCTCGGCGATGGCCTCGGCGGCCTCCGCGGCCGACAGCGACTCCTTGAGGCCGCTGGGGGCCACCACGATTCGGTACACGGACTTCTCCTTCTCTCACGGGGCTCTCGGGTCTCTCGGGGTTCTTCACGGGGCGACGCCCAGCAGGGGCCACACGGCGAGCGCGAACGCCAGCACGAGGGCGGCGGTCAGCGGCCCGAGCACGGCGGACAGCCGCAGCAGGTCGCGGGGGGTGTAGGTGGGGGTGCCAGGCACGTCGGCGAAGAGCGCGACCGGCTTGGCAGCGGCGGGCAGCGTGTGGCAGAAGCCGGCCGCCGCCGTCGAGGCCAGCGCGGCGGCCACCGGATCCACCCCGCAGGCCACCGCGGAGGCGACCACCAGCGGCACCAGCACGCTGGAGCGCGCGGAGCGCGACTGGAGCACCAGGTGGGCCGCGGCGCTCACGGTGACGACGACGGCGAGGAACGCCCAGGCGGGCACGGTGCTGTCGTCCGGCAGGCCGGAGACCAACCAGTCGGCGGCGCCGGAGTCCGAGAGGGCCACGCCCATCGCCATCGTGGCCGCCATGAAGAGCAGCAGCGACCAGGGCACGGTGCCGAGGGCCTCCTTGAGGCGGATCGTGCCCAGGGCCGGGGCCGTGACGACGACCGCGCCGATGAGCGCGACGAGCGCCGGCGGCACCTGGTGCAGCGGCTCGCTGCACCAGAGCACCACGACGCTGGCGAGCAGCCCGAGGCAGCGGGTCTCGACCGGGCTGAGCGGGCCGGTGACCCGCTGCCCGCCGTGCTCCTCGATCTCGGCCGCGGTGATCCGCACCGGAACGCGCCGGTCCTCGCGCCTGGTCGTCGTCAACAGCACGGCCTCGGCCGCGAGATGGGAGGAGACCACGGCCAGCGGCAGGCCGAGCAGCAGCCACTGGGGGAAGCCGATGCGCTCCCCCGTGGTCTCCCAGAGCACCGAGACGGTGATCAGGTGGGCGCCCGCGCCGATCAGGGTGGCCACGGCCGACAGCAGGATGACGGTGGGGAAGAGCAGCGCCAGCGCCACCACCAGCCGCTTGTGCTGGGCCAACGCCCGGGCCAGCGCCAGGAAGACGGGCAGCGCGAGCGCGGCGCGCCCCGAGGTGGCGGGGATCGCGAAGGCGGAGACGACCAGCGCGGCCGTCGTCAGGTGCGCCAACTGCCGTACGGTGCGCGCCCCGCTGACGAGGAACGCGGCGGCCCGGGCGGCGAGGCCGCTGCGGGCGACGGCGGCGGCCAGCACGAAGGCGCAGATCAGCAGCCAGACGGTGGGGTCGCCGAGGGTGCCGAAGAGCGTGTCGGCGCTGACCACGCCGGTGACGGCGAGGGCGAGGCCGGCGCCGAGTGCCACATAGGTGTCGTCGACCGGGGTGCCGATCCAGGCGCAGGTGGCCAGGACGAACACGGCGAGGGTGAGGCGCGCGTCACCGTCGAGCCCTGGGAAGTTCGTCGGGACCGCGAGCAGGCCGCAGACGCTCAGCGCCACGCAGAGGGTGACGGCCTGTCGGTTGGTGAGGATCACCCGACCAGTCTCGGAACGGGCGGTGAGGTCCCGATGAACCGCTCATGAGAGACGTTTCATGAAATCGCCCGCCACGGCGGCCGGTTCACGAGGGATGCGGCAGCCGGTAGCCCATGCCGCGGACGGTCTCCACCCGGTGGGCGCCGAGCTTCTTGCGGAGCGCCCTGACGTACACGTCCACGATGTTGGAGCCGGGGTCGAAGTCGTAGCCCCAGACGTGGGAGAGGATCTGCTCCCGGGAGAGCACCTGTCCCGGGTGGCGCAGGAAGAGTTCGAGGAGCACGAACTCGCGCGCCGACAGGTCGACCAGGGCCGAGCCGGCGCGGGCGCGGCGGGTGCGCAGGTCGAGGCCGAGGTCGCCGCAGCGCAGCACCGTCACCTCGGGGGCGCGGGCCGCGGTGCGCAGCCGGAGCCGGACCCGGGCGAGCAACTCCTCGAAGCGGAAGGGCTTGGTCATCCAGTCGTCGGCGCCGCCCTCGAGACCGGCCACGGTGTCGCGGACCGAGTCGCGGGCGGTGAGCACGATCACGGGCATGGTGACGCGGGTCTCCCGGAGTTCGCGCAGCACGGTGAAGCCGTCCCTGCCTGGCAGGCCGATGTCGAGGACGACGAGGTCGAACGCGCCGGTGCTCGCGTAGTCGAGGGCGGTGTCGCCGTCCGAGGCGACGGTGGTGTTGAAGCCGTTGGCCCGCAGGCCCTTCTCGACGAAGGCGGCGATGCGCGCCTCGTCCTCGGCGATGAGGATGCGGTTCATTGGGTCTCCTGGACTTCCTGGGCCGGTACGACGAGGACGAAGGTGGCGCCGCCGCCCGGCGTGGGGCGGAGCTCGACCCGGCCGTGGTGCCCCCGGGTGATGGCGCGGACGATGGACAACCCGAGCCCGGCGCCGCTGCGTTCGCCGCCGCGTCGCGTGGTGCCGCGGCGGAAGCGTTCGAAGATCATCTCGGCCTCCTCCGGCCTGACCCCCGGCCCGCTGTCGGCGACGTACAGTTCGACGTGCCCGGCCGCCGGCCGGGAGCCGATCCTGATCCGCTGGCCGGGGCCGGTGTGTTGGACCGCGTTCTGGGCGAGTTGCACCATGGCCTGGGTGATCCGCTGGGCGTCGACCGTCGCCTCGCACTCGGCGACCTCGGCCAGCTCCCAGCGGCGGTCGCCGAGGGCCCTGGCCTTGACGTAGACGTCGGCGGTGAGTTCGGCGACCTGGACGGGCGCGGGCCTGACGAAGTCGGGGCGTTCGACCTTGGCGAGCAGCAGCAGGTCCTCGACGATCCGGCTCATGCGGTCCAGCTCGTCGGTGACCAGGCGCAGCGTCTCGCGGCGCTCGGCGGCGGCCGCCGGGCCCTCGCCGGCGCTCATCAGCTCCAGGTGGCCGCGGACGATCGTGATGGGGGTGCGGAGTTCGTGGCCCGCGTCGTCCACGAAGTCGCGCTGGGTGCCGAAGGCGCGTTCGAGGCGGTCGAGCATGGCGTTGAACGTCTCGGCGAGTGCGGAGATGTCGTCGTGCCCGTCGATCGGGATGCGGCGGGTCAGGTCCTGCTCGGTGAGCTGGGCCGCGGTGGCGCGGACCAGCCTGACGGGGCGGAGGATGCGGCCCGCGACGCCCCAGCCGATGACGCAGCTCATCAGCAGCGCGACGCCGGAGATGACCAGCAGGATGCGGACGGCGTTCTCGGCTGACGACCCGGAGGGGTCGTCGTGGACGGCGACCAGGAACATCGCCTCCGGCTGTCCTTCGCCGTAGCGGATGCGGACCTTGGCCCAGTGGACGACGCCGTCGGCGCGGCGCAGGGTGCCGGTGCCCGCGGGGTGTTCCGACATTCGTTCGAGGGAGGCGCCGTCCTGGTGGAGCGGCAGCCGGGAGGCGATGTCGCGGTCCTGGCGGATGACCCGGGGCGACGGCTCCTCGCGGATGTAGCCGAGCAACTCCTCGTCGGGCTCGGGGTACTGGCGCTCCAGATAGACGCCGAGCAGCCGGCGCGGCTCGGTGAAGGGACGGCCGGTCTCGGGATCGCGCGCGTGGTCGACGAAGCTCTCGAACTCGGAGGTCTCCTGGCTGAGCAGCTGGCCGACGCGCTGCTCGGCGTCGCGCAGCAGGATCGAGCGGGTGGTCAGGACCACGGTGGCGAGGGCGACGGCCATCACCACGAGCAGCCACAGCAGGATGCGCAGCCGGGCCGAGAGCCGGAACCGGCGGCGGGCGCCGTCAGCCGTCGTCCGCTCCGTCGCGGCCGTCGTCGTCGGTGGCCGGGTCGTCGGGGTCGTCCGCGTCGTCGGCCGGGTCGTCGTCGAGGTCGTCGTCGCCCGGCTGGTCATCGACGGATCCTTCGGTGGGTGACGGTCTGGGCACGACGTCCTCGCGAGGCTCGGAGGGCTCGGAGGGCGGGGCGTCGGGCGCGGTCGGTTCCGCTCCCCCGCCCGGGGTCTGTTCGAGGTCGACCTCGGCGGGCACGGACGGGGTCTCGAGGTCGTCGCCGAGCAGGAAGCTGGTGCCGGCTATGCCGATCGGGATGAGGACGACGGCGGTCAGCGTCGCCACGCGGCGCGAGAAGGTCATGGCGACCAGGATTCGGCATCACACCGCACGACAACATGAAGCGATGATGAAAGGCCTCTCATGAAGCCCCACCCCCGGGGGCCCTTCCCGGCGCCCTCCGCTCAGGGTTCGAGCGCCCCGAGGCAGGCCTCGGTCTCGCGGATCTGGTCGGCGCGGTGCTGGGCGTGGTAGAGGCCAGCGCCTGACGCCAGGTGGCGCGGGCCTCGGCGGGGTCGCCGAGGGCCAGGTGGGCCTCGGCGAGGCAGCCGAGGGCGTCCGCCTCCTCGTAGGTGTCGCCCAGGTCGCGGCGGAGGGCGAGCGCGTGGCGGTAGTGGTCGAGGGCGTCGGCGTGCCGGCCGACCCGGCTCGCGATGAGCCGAGGCTGTCCCAGGCGGCGGCCTCCCCCTCGCGGTGGCCGTGCGCCCGGCAGAGGGCCAGCGACTCCCGGCAGCTCTCGCGGCGCGTTGAACGGAACGGGGCGGCGTCTCGTGTCATCCGGTGAACCGATCAGCGGCCGGCGAGCCCGTGACCGAGAGGACCCAGTCGTGAGTGACTCCGTCAGCACCTCCCTTCCCATCCAGGCGCTGGCCAGCGGCGAGGCCGAGTTGCGGCTTGTGGTGCGGCTGAGCTGGGAGGACGTGGCCGCGCTGGGTGCCGAGGCGAGCCGGCTGGCCGCCCAGGCGCAGCGGCCGGTGAGCCTGGACGAGGCGGCCGCCCACCGGCTGCGGACCCGGGCCGCGGCCCACGCCAGGCCGGCGGCGGATCCTGGCCAGCCGTCGGCACAGACGCAGGCCCAGGCCCAGGCCCAAGCCCAGGCACAGGCACAGGCACAGGCCGCGGCGGCGGCTCAGCGGCAGCCGCAGGCGACCGCCTCGGTGTCGCAGCTCTCCGGGCGCTCGCCGCGTGAGCAGGCCCAGCAGGCGATCGACGAGATCAACGGGCGGGCGGCCGGCCACGGCGGCGCCACGGCGCGCGGCTGACGGTGCGCTCCCCCGCCCGCTCCCCCGGACGCCCGTCATTTTCGGCCATGTCACGCCGCCGGATCGCCCCACTTGGCACGAGGTGAGGGTGTTGCCAGCGTTCATGGCGTGTGCGGATGAGATGGCCGGTAAACGTCCGTTATCGGTGAACGGTCACCGCATGATGGGCTGAGGAACATCAGCGCCGCCGGCCTCGACCGGTCGGTGGCTTGGGGGAGCCCGGGGGGGCTATCACGTGAACGACCACTACACGACCGACAACACGAACGACGACCCGAGTGACGACGGGGTCGGGGGCGACGCGGAGCGGCTCGGGGGGCTGACTCCGTTTCTGGACCCGCTGCGGGTGCCGCCGGTGCTGCGGCCGGGGCGCGGCGGCCAGGGCGAGGCGGTGACCGTCGAGTTGGAGGCGACCTGGGTGCGCATGCACTCCCAGATGGCGCCGACCCTGGTCTGGGCGTACGACGGCCACTACCCGGGGCCGACCTTCGAGGTGCGGCGTGGGCAGCGGATCCGGGTGGCCTGGACGAACCGGCTGACGGGCGAGTTCCCGGTGCTGGCCGGGATGGCGCCGCTCACCACGCGGCAGGGCGAGGTGTCGGTGCCGTCCTCGGCGGTGCCCGGCACGGGCGAGGGCTTCGAGGAGGTCAAGGAGGTCGCCGACCTGCCCGGCTGGTCCGTCACCCACCTGCACGGCGCGGTGACCGGCGGCGGCAACGACGGCTGGACGGAGAACGCGGTCTCGCACGGCGACGCGCAGCTCTCCGAGTACCCGAACGACCAGCGCTCCGGCACGCTCTGGTACCACGACCACGCCATGCACATCACCCGCTGGAACGTCTTCGCGGGGCTGGCCGGCATGTATCTCGTCCGCGACGACGAGGAGGCCGCGCTGCGGCTGCCCGCCGGCCGGTACGAGATCCCACTCGTGCTCTCCGACCGCAACTTCGTGGTGGACGCGGAGGGCCGGCCCACCGGCGAGCAGCTGCACAAGGTGCGGCGGCTGCCCACCCCGAACCCGGAGACCGACCAGCCGGTCACCCTGCCGTTCAGCGGCCCCTACACGCTGGTCAACGGGGTGGTGTGGCCGCACCTCGCGGTGGAGCCGCGCTGGTACCGGTTCCGGCTGCTCAACGCGGCGAACGCCCGGATCTTCAACCTGGCCCTGATCGACGAGGAGGGGCGGCTGGTGCCGGGCGCCGTGAAGCAGATCGGCACGGACGCCGGGCTGCTGCCCAGGCCGGTGCCGGTGGACTTCGAGGGTGAGCTGCCGCGGCTCACCATCGCCCCGGCCGAGCGGATGGACCTGCTGATCGACTTCTCGGCGCTGCGCGGCCGGCGGCTGCGCCTGGTCAACGTGGAGGACGGGGTGCCGGGCGAGCCCGACCCGGCGAGCGACGTGCCGTTCCCGCAGGTGATGGAGTTCCGGGTGGGGGCGCGCCCGGTGCGCGACCGCTTCACCCTGCCGGAGGTGGTCTCGGCGTCCTTCCGCGAGCTGACCCACGACATCCCGCACGAGCACCGGCTGGTCGTGCTGACCCCGACGAGCACCGTGGGCGGCGGCGGCCACCCCGAGATCTGGGAGATGGCCGAGGTCGACGCGGCGTCGGTGGAGATCCCGTCGGACGGGATCATCCAGGTCACCGACGCCGAGGGCGTCACCAGGACGTACCGCCGGGTCGCCAGGCGGTACGACGACACGCTCAACTTCAAGGTGGAGCACGGGGACTACGAGCAGTGGTCCTTCCTCAACCTGAACGGGCCCACCCACCCGATGCACATCCACCTGACGGCGTTCCAGCTGATGGGCCGTGACCCGTACCTCACCGCGGGCTTCGACCCGGCACTCGGCGGCACCCGCACCCCGGTGGTGTTCGACACCTCGCCCGAGGCGGCCATCCCCATGGAGCCCAACGAGCGGGGCTGGAAGGACGTCGTCAGGGTGCCGAGGAACCAGATGGTGCGGGTGCTCGGCCCCTACGAGGGGGCGCAGGGCCGGTTCATGTACCACTGCCACCTGCTGGAGCACGAGGACATGGGGATGATGCGGGCGTTCACGGTGGTACCGGCCGAGGTGCTCGTCTTCGACCACCACCGGGGCGACCACGGCGACCACTGAGCCGGCGGCCGGGCCGGCGGGCCTCCCCCGTCTCCCCCGGCCGGGATGGGGCCGCCCGCCGGGCGACGCACGATCGGTGGCATGAGCGGATTGGCAGCCGGTGTTCGTGGTGCTCGGCGTGGCGCTCGCCGGGGTGGCCGCGCTGTACGGGGCCGGCCGCTGGCTGGCCGGCCCGGCCGAGCCGGCCCCGGCGGGCGCGTTCGCCGGTGGCCTGGCCCCGGCCGAGCACGCCACCTCCCGGTTCCATGTGCGGTGGTACGCGGTGGCCATGGTCTTCCTGGCCTTCGACATGGAGATGCTCTTCATGTACCCGTGGGCCGTCGTGGTGGCGGAGGTCGGGGCGGCGGCGCTGCGGCGGCGGGCGGTGGCACGGCCCGCGGTGCTGCTCGCCACGGTGCCCGGCGGCACGGCGAGCCGGCTCGCGGTGGAGCGCGCGGTGGTGGCCGCTGGTCGAGGGGCCGGCGGCGGCCGACCTGTTGGTGGTGGCGGGCCGGCGAGGCCCGGGCGCCGCCGGCTGGCTCGACGAGCTGTTCGGCCGGCTGCCCGGGCCGCGCGCCCGGGTCTCGGTGGCCGCGCCCGAGCAGGCGGCGCGGGCGCTGGCGGCCGGGCGTGACCTGCTGCGCGCCGGCGGGGACGCGGGACGTGTCACCGGCCCGGTGGTGGCGGGGATACCGCTGGCCGAGCGCGGCGACGACCGGGACGGGCTGCGGCTCGACGTGCTGCGGCTGCCGCTCGGTCCTGTGCTGCTCGACTGGCCGGCCGGCCCTGCCGTAGCGGCGGCCGGAGCCGGCACCAGGAGCGGGGGCCCGGCACCGCCGGAGGCGCCAGGCGGTACCGCCGTCGGGCGCGGTGGCTGCCGCACCGCCGAACCGCCGGGGCCGGCCCGGGGCCGGCCGCGCCGCCGGCGCCGCGCCGGCCGGGGCCCCGGGTCTCGGTACCGGCGGCAGTCGCACTGATCCTGTTGGCCACGGCCTGCCTCGGTCTGACGGCCGCCGCCTTGCCGCCGCTGCGCGGCGGCGTCGCGTCGGTGCTCGGCGGCCCGGAGGCCGTACGCCCCTGGGAGCCGGTGGTGGCCGGCGGCGTGGCGGTGGCGGGCGCCGCGGCGGCCTGGGCGTGGGGGGACCGGGGGCCGCCGACCGCGGTCTTCCTCGGCAAGCTCGTGGTGTTCGGCGCGGCGGTCGACGGCGGCTACGCCTGGCTGGCCGCGCTCGCGGTGGCCAACACCGTCGCCTCGCTCTTCTACTACCTGCGCTGGCTGGCACCCGCGCTCCTCGGCCCACCGCCCGCCGCCGGGACCGGTGCGGCGGTGCGGTCGGCCGCCGTGACCGCCTACGCGACGGCGCTCGGCTCGCTGGCCCTGGGCCTGGCCGGCGGCCCGGTGCTGGCGCTGTTCAACTGAGGACGCGACACTCCCGCACCACGGGCCCCGCCGAGTAGCTTCCGCAACAGAGCTTTCTTCAAAGGGGAGTTGACGTCATGCTCAAGCGCGGATTCCGACGCCGCCCGCCGCTGGCCGCCGTGGTGCTGGCCGGCGCCCTGGTGCTGCCGGCGGCGGGGCCGGCCACGGCGGCCACGGCCACCACGGAGGAGGACATCCTGGACCGCCTGCTCGCGGTGCCCGGGATGAGCCTGATCGAGGAGCGGCCGGCCGACGACGGCGACCGCTTCTTCCTGTTGAACTTCACCCAGCCGGTGGACCACCGCGATCCCGGGGGAGAGACGTTCCAGCAGCGCCTCTCGCTGCTCCACCACGACGAGGACCGCCCGACGGTCTTCTGGACCAACGGCTACTGGCTGAACCCCAACCCGGCGCGGAGCGAGCCCACCCAGCTGCTCGGCGGCAACGAGGTCGGCCTGGAACACCGCTTCTTCGGGGAGTCGGTGCCCGATCCCAAGGACTGGTCCACGCTGGACATCTGGCAGGCGGCCAGCGACCAGCACCGGGTCCACGAGGCGCTCGACGAGATCTACGACGTGCCGTGGATCTCCGGCGGCCGCAGCAAGGGCGGGATGACGGCGGCCTTCTACCGCCACTTCTTCCCGGACGACATGGCGGGCACCGTCGCCTACGTGGCACCGAACAACACCGACCGGGAGGACACCGCGCCCTACGACGCGTTCTTCGACACCGTGGGGACCGCCGAGTGCCGCCAGGCGCTCGCCGACCTGGAGCGGGAGGCCCTGCTGCGCCGCGACGAGCTGGTGGCGCTGCACGAGGCGTGGGCCGAGGAGACCGGCGCCACCTTCGAGACGGTGGGCAGCGTGGACGCCTCGTTCGAGGCAGGCCCGATCAACCTGCGCTTCATGTTCTGGCAGTACTCGGGCGAGGCGGCCTGCGCCGACATCCCGGAGACCTCGGTGTCCTCCGCCGAGCTCTACGACTACTTCGAGTCGACGACCGGCTGGGGCTCCGACCAGGAGCTGGACGCCATGGCGCCGTACTACTACCAGGCCGCTACCCAGCTGGGAAACCCGCTGTACTCGGCTGACCACCTGGCGGGCCTGGTGCGGCATCCCGAGCTGTTCTACTCGGCCGCGTTCGTGCCGCCGGACATCGAGCTGCCCGAGTTCGACAACGGCGCGGTGACCGAGGTGGACCGCTGGGTGCGGCACGAGGGTGAGCGGCTGCTGTTCGTCAACGGGGAGGACGACCCCTGGAGCGCGAAGCCGTTCGAGCTCGGCCCCGGCAGCGAGGACTCGTACGTGCTGACCGCGCCCGACGCCAACCACGCCACCGCCGGCATCGGAACGCTGGCCCCCGAGGACCGGGAGCTGGCCACGACCACGCTGCTCGACTGGGCGGGCCTCGACGCGCCGTAGGCGTCGGCACACTACCTGGCATGGCACAACCCCCGGGGCGCCGGTCCCGCCGGCCCGCTGAGCCATGCCACCCCCGACCGAACGCATGGGTTCGGTCGGGGTGGGGCGCGCGCCGTGGCCTCCGGAGGCCACGGCGCGCGTCCCCTTTCCACGTCGGGAAACGGAGCAGCAGCATGCCGTCGTTCGCCTTTCGCCGGGTCACCGAGTCGGACTTCCCGCTGTTGCGGGGCTGGCTGGCCGAGCCGCACGTGGCCCGCTGGTGGCACCACGAGACCACGCCGGAGGCGGTGGCCCGCGACTTCGGTCCCGCGGCCAGGGGCGAGGAGCCGTCCGACGACCTGCTGGCGCTGCTCGACGGCCGGCCGATCGGCCTGGTGCAGCGGTGCGCGTTCGCCGACTACCCGGAGTACCGGGCCGAGCTCGCCGCCGTGGTGCCGGTGCCCGAGGGCGCGGTGACCCTGGACTACCTGATCGGCGATCCTGCCCTGGTGGGCCGCGGCCTCGGCTCCGCCATGATCTCCGCCGCCACCGCGCTGACCTGGGAGGAGCTGCCGGCGGCGCGCTGCCTGCTGGTGCCGGTGGTGGTCGCCAACCCGACGTCCTGGCGGGCGCTGGAGCGGGCCGGGCTGCGCCGCGTCGGTGAGGGGGAGCTGACTCCTGACAACCCGATCGACGACCGCGACCACTACGTGTACCGGATCGATCGACCGGGGGTGACGGGCTGAGGAGGTCGTCCGGAGGCCGCGCCGCCCGTCCCGTTCTACGCTCGAAGACGGAGCGGGAGGAGGTCGGTCATGACCGAGCGACCCGGGTCGCGCTATCTGCCGATCGCCGACCACGGCCTGATCGGCGACCTGCGGAGCATCGCGCTGGTGGGCATCGACGGCACCATCGACTGGTACTGCTGCCCCCGCTTCGACTCCCCCAGCGTCTTCGGCGCCATCCTGGACGCCGACCGCGGCGGCAGCTTCGAGCTGGCGACCGACGTGCCGGCCCGCACCAAGCAGTTCTACTTCCCCGACACCAACGTGCTGATCACCCGGTTCTTCGCGAGCGACGGGGTCGGCGAGGTGCAGGACTTCATGCCGGTCACCGGCAGCTCGGACGGCCACGACGACCGGCACCGGCTGCTCCGCCGGGTGGTGTGCGTGCGCGGCACGGTGCCGTTCCGGGCCAGGGTCGCGCCGCGTTTCGACTACGGCGCCCAGCCGCACACCCTGCGCATGCTGGACGGGCAGGCGGTCTTCTCCTCCCCCGACCTGACGCTGGCGCTGACCTCCACGGCCCCGATCGAGGGCGACGAGCGCGACGTGTGGTCGCGGTTCACGCTGTTGGAGGGCCAGTCGGAGGTGTTCGCGCTGGACCGGATCGAGGGCGGGGAGCCGCCGCGCGCCTGCCCGCGCGCCGAGGCGGAGGAGGAGTTCGCCACCACCGTCGACTTCTGGCGGCGCTGGCTCTCGTCGTCCCGCTACCGGGGTCGGTGGCGCGAGATGGTGCACCGCTCCGCGCTGACGCTGAAGCTGCTCACCTACGCGCCGACCGGCGCGATCGTGGCCGCGCCCACCACCAGCCTGCCGGAGCAGATCGGCGGCGAGCGGAACTGGGACTACCGGTACGTCTGGATCAGGGACGCCGCGTTCGCGGTCTACGCGCTGCTGCGGCTCGGCTTCACCGAGGAGGCCGACTCGTTCATGGCCTTCCTCTCCCAGCGGCGGGGGCAGCGCGATCCGGGGCCGACGGGCCCCCTCCAGATCATGTACGGCATCGACGGGCGCACCGAGCTGCCGGAGCGCGAACTCGGCCATCTGGAGGGGTACATGGGCTCCGCCCCGGTGCGGGTGGGCAACGCGGCCGCCGCCCAGCTCCAGTTGGACATCTACGGCGCGCTGATCGACTCGATCTACCTCTACGACAAGTGGGGGCAGCCGATCTCCAGCGACCGCTGGGACGAGGTCACCGTGCTGGTGGAGTGGGTCTGCGGCAACTGGGACCAGCCGGACGACGGCGTCTGGGAGACCAGGGGCGGGCCCAAGCGGTTCCTGTACTCGCGGCTGATGTGCTGGGTGGCCATCGAGCGGGCGATGCGGATGGCCATCCACCGCGGGCTGCCGGCCGACATCCCGCGGTGGCGGGAGAGCCGGGACGCCATCTACTACCAGATCATGCGCCGTTGCTGGTCCGCGGAGCGCCGGGCCTTCGTGCAGCACGAGGAGGACGACGTGCTCGACGCCTCGGTGCTGATGATGCCGCTGGCCAAGTTCATCTCCCCCACCGACCCCAAGTGGCTGTCCACGCTTGACGCGTTGAGCGAGGAGCTGGTCTCCGACTCGCTGGTCTACCGCTACGACCCGCGGGTCAGCCCCGACGGGCTGCGCGGCGAGGAGGGCACGTTCTCCATCTGCTCCTTCTGGTACGTGGAGGCGCTGGTGCGGGCCGGGCGGCCCGAGGAGGCCAGGCTGGCGTTCGAGAAGATGCTGACGTACGCCAACCACCTTGGCCTGTACGCCGAGGAGATCGGGCACACCGGCGAGCAGCGCGGCAACTTCCCGCAGGCGTTCACCCATCTCGCCCTGATCAGCGCGGCGTTCAACCTGGACCGCGCCCTGGGCTGAGCCGGCGGCCCAGGTGGTGTCAGGTGGTGTCAGATGGGCGGGTAGAGCGCGTAGTCGGCGAAGTTGCCGTGCAGTCGTTCGCCCGGCGGGCCCTGGGTGACGGCGTGCACCAGGAGTTCGCCGCCGACGAACGCGCCGTGCCAGGAGGCGCCGCGGCCGCCGAACGGCTCGGCGCGGTCGCCGCGCGAGCGGGGCGCGTTGACGCCGACCTTGAACGCCTGGAGCTGGCCGGCGAGTCGGCCGGCGGTGGCCGGGTCGTCGCAGGCCAGGGAGGCGACGAGGGCGCCGTTGCTGGCGTTCATGGCGGCCAGCAGCTCGGCCTCGGTGTCGACCAGCACGATGGTGTCGACCGGGCCGAACGGCTCCTGGTGGTGCAGCGGCGAGGAGGGTGGCGGGGAGAGCACGGCGGCGGGCGGCAGGTAGGCGGCGGTGTCCTGTCCCGGCAGGAAGCGGCCGTCGGTGAGCCGACCGCGGTGCAGCGGGACGCCGCCGCGGGACACCGCCTCGGCGACGAAGCCGGCCAGTTCCTTGGCCTTGGCGTCGTTGATCAGCGGGCCGAAGGCGAGCTCGGGTGGCTCGTCCTCGGGGTGCTCGACGGCCAGTGGGTGGCCGAACTCCACGGCCCTGACCGCCGGCAGGTAGGCGGCGAGGAAGGCGTCGAAGAGGTCGCGCTGGACGACGTAGCGCGGGTAGGCGGTGCAGCGCTGCTTGCCGTACTCGAAGGCCCGGCGGACGTGCCCGGCGAGCAGCTCCCAGTCGCTGAACTCCCACACCCCCCAGCAGTTGAGGCCCTCCTGCTCCAGGATGTGCCGGGTGCGGGTGGCGGCCAGCGCGGCGGCGACCCGGCCTCCGGCGCCGCGGCCGCCGACGAAGTTGACGCAGCCCACGGCCGGGGCGCCGACCAGCGCCGGGGAGAGCTCGGCGCCGGCGCCGCTGACCAGGGTGAGCGGCAGGCCGTGCCGGGCGGCCAGGGCGCAGGCCAGGGTGAGGCAGGCGGTGCCGCCGTCGGTGGGGGTCTTGGCGATGGCGGCGTTGCCGGCCAGTACCTGCACCAGCATGGCGTGCATCAGCACGCTCATCGGGTAGTTCCAGCTGGCGATGTTGGAGACCGGGCCGGCCAGCGGGGCGCGGCCGGCCAGCATGGGCTCGATCTCGTCCAGGTACCAGCGCACCCCGTCGAGGCAGCGGTCCACGTCGGCGCGGGCCAGCCGCCAGGGCTTGCCGATCTCCCAGACCAGCAGCAGCGCCAACAGGTCGCGGTGGGCCGCGAGTTCGTCGACGGCGCCGGCGACCCTGGCGCGCCGCTCGGCGAGCGGCAGCCGGCTCCAGTCCCGGTGTCGGTCGAGGGCGGCCAGCACGGCGCCGCGGGCGGCGGCCGCGTCCAGGGCCGGCGGGCCGAGGATGGGGCGGCCGTCGACGGGGCTGGTGGCGGGGGCCGGGACGCCGTCGGGGTGCCAGCCGCCGCCGTGCAGGTTGAGCGCCCGGTCGTCGTGGAACGCCTCGGGCGCGACGCGCAGGGCGTGGGCGAGCGCGTCGGTCCAGTCGGCGCCCCGCTTGAGCCGGTAGCCGGTCACAGCTCGGCCCCCTGGCCCGTCTCGACGTCGGAGACGTCCTGGACGGGCGGCCCGGTGCGCTGGACGTGCTGCCAGCCGAAGCGGCCCTTGATGCAGAGGTTGCCGTGGGTGACGGAGTTGTCGTGCGGGGAGGTGACCCGGACGATCTCCTGGGCGCCGTCCGTCATCTCCTGGACGTGCAGGGTGAGCGAGCAGCCGGTGCCGCAGAAGGTGCACAGCGTGGTGGTCTCGGTCTGCGCCGACTCGTCCCAGGTGCCGGCGGCCCGGTGGTCGTACTCGGCTTTGAAGCTGAGCGCGCCGGTGGGGCAGACCTCGATGCAGTTGCCGCAGTAGACGCAGGCGGAGTCGGGCAGCGGGGCCGCGTACTCGGTGGAGATGCCGGCGTCGAAGCCGCGCCCGGCGACGGTGAGGGCGAAGGTGTTCTGCCACTGGTCGCCGCAGGCGTCGACGCACTTGTAGCAGAGGATGCACTTGCCGTAGTCGCGGACGTAGAGGTCGTTGTCGACCTTGGCCGGCTGGGCGACGGTGGCCGCGGCGGCGCCGTCGGTCTCCTCGTGTTCGCCCGGCCTCGCGTGGCCGGTCCGCGGTGGGGCAGGCGGGCCGAAGCGGGCGGGCTCGGCGCCGTACTCGGCCATCCACTCGGCGACGTTCGGCGTGGTGGACAGGTCGGAGGCGGAGCCGAGCAGTTCGAGCACCAGCTTGCGGCTGTGCCTGGCCCGCTCGGTGGCGGTGCGCACCACCATGCCGGGCTCGGCCCTGCGGGAGCAGGAAGGCACCAGGGTGCGGGAGCCCTCGACCTCGACCATGCACAGCCGGCAGACGTTGGCCGGGGTGAGCGTGTCGCCGTGGCAGAGGGTGGGCAGGTCGCCGCCGGTGGCGCGGACGGCGTCCAGGATGGTGGCGCCCTCCGGGACCAGCACGGTGGTGTCGTCCAGGGTGAACTCCACCATGCGGCGCGGGAGTCCGAGGTCGATGGCGGTCATGTGGTTCCTCCCGTGGGGGCCTTGCCGTCCGGGTCGGCGAGCAGGCCGAGGCGGTCGAGGGCGGACTCGATGGCGTTCCACGCGGTCTGGCCGAGGCCGCAGATGGAGGAGTCGCGCATCACCTGGCCGACCTCGCGGAGCAGCGAGGTGTCGGCCGGGTCGCGGGAGCGCACCAGCCGGTGCAGGGCCTCCTCCTGGCGCACGGTGCCGATCCGGCAGGGGACGCACTGGCCGCAGGACTCGTCGCGGAAGAAGGCGGCGATGCGGAGCAGGATGTCGGCCAGGTCGGCCCGGTCGTCGAGGGCCAGCACGACGCCTGAGCCGAGGGTGGTGCCGGCGGCCCGGGCGTCCTCCAGGGTGAGCGGCAGGTCGAGTTCGTCGGCGCGGACGAAGCCGCCGGCGGCGCCGCCGAGCAGCACCGCGCGCAGGTCGCGGCCGTCGGCCACTCCCCCGGCCAGGTCGAGGAGTTGGCCGAGGGTGGTGCCGAACGGCACCTCGTAGACGCCGGGTCGGCGGACGGCGCCGGAGAGGCAGAACAGCTTGCTGCCGGTGGACCGTTCGGTGCCGATCCTGGCGTAGGCGGCGCCGCCCTCCGTCAGGACGAGCGGGATGTTGGCCAGGGTCTCGATGTTGTTGACGGCGGTGGGCTTGCCGAACAGGCCCTTCTCCACGGGGAACGGGGGCTTGCTGCGCGGCTCGCCCCTGAAGCCCTCGATGGAGTTGAAGATGGCGGTCTCCTCGCCGCAGATGTAGGCGCCGGCGCCGCGCCGGATCTCGATCTCGAAGTGGAATCCGGGGTGGCCCATGACGTCGCGGCCGAGGAAGCCGCGGCGCCTGGCCTCGGCGATGGCGTGCCTGATCCGGTGCAGGGCGCGCGGGTACTCGCCGCGCAGGTAGAGGTAGCCGCGGCGGGCCCCGATGGCGAACCCGGCGATGGTCATGGCCTCGACGACGGCGAAGGGGTCGCCCTCCAGCAGCACCCGGTCCTTGAAGGTGCCTGGCTCGCTCTCGTCGGCGTTGCAGACCAGGTAGTGCGGGGTCTCCGGCTGGGCGGCGGTGGCCGACCACTTGCGGCCGGTGGGGAAGGCGGCGCCGCCCCGGCCGGTGAGCCCCGAGTCGGTGACCTCGCGGATGACGGCGCCCGGGCCGATCGTCAGGGCGCGGCGCAGCGCGACGTAGCCGTCGGCGGCCCGGTAGGCGTCGAGGCTGCCCGGGTCGACGGTGCCGACCCGGCGCAGCAGCCGCAGCCCGGCCTCGCCGGCCTGGGGCACGGAGGCGGCGACGGGCGGCTCGCGCTCGATGAGGTCGAGTCCTGTGGGGTCGGGGCCGACGCGCGGTCCGGTGCGGGCGGCGGCCAGCAGTTCGTCGGCGTCGGTGGGGGCGAGCACCTCCTCGGCGGCGACCTCGCCGGCCTGGAAGACGAGGGCGGCGGGGGCGCGTTCGCAGACACCGAGGCAGGGGCTGCGCAGCCACTGGAGGTCGCCGGTCTCCTGCCCGGCCGGGCCGAGTTCGCGCTCGGCGGCCGCGGCGAGGCCGTCGGCGCCCGCGGTCTTGCAGGCGAGATCGGTGCAGACGTGGAGCACCCGGCGGGGGCGGGGGGTGAGGGAGAACAGCGAGTAGAAGCTGGCGACGCCGTAGGCGCTGGCGGGCGGGATCTCCAGCCGGTGGCAGAGGTGTTCGAGGGCGCCGGGGCTGATCCAGCCGATCCGCTCGTGCACCGCGTGCAGGGCGGGCAGCAGCAGGTCGCGGCGGTGGGCCGGCGCCTCGGGGTCGTCCGGCTGGGCGGCGAGCGCGGCGTCGACCGCGTCGCGTTCCGGCTCGGTGGCCGTGGCGCCGCTGAAGTGCAGTTCCATGGTGCGCTCCTGGTGGGAGGTCCTGTCCTGTTGGTCTTGTCGGATCAGCCCGCGGCGTCAGACGCGGTGCATCGCAAGGCGCCGGATCGCAGCTCATACTTGGCCGTATTCGCGCGATTCGGTAACGCAGCGAGGTGCCGTGTTTGGGGGCGCCTCCCAGGCCGCCAGGCCTGGGGGAGTCGCGGGCCCGGCAAGACCGACAGGACAGGGCCTAGACGGCCGGGACGGGGTCGAGGCGTTCGACGCGGATGGCGCTGGCCTTGTACTCGGCGGTGCCGGCGATCGGGCAGGTGGCCTCGATGGTGATGGCGTTGACGTCCACCTCGTCGGGGAAGTGGAAGGTCATGAAGGCGAGCCCGGGGCTGAGCCCGGAGTCGAGCCGGACGGGCGCGACGATGGAGCCGCGGCGGGAGCTGATCCGCACTTCCTCGCCCTCGGCGACGCCCAGCGCCTCGGCGTCCACCGGGTGCAGGTCGAGGGTCTCGCCGCGGCGGCGCGGGGAGTCGAAGCCGCCGGACTGGACGCCGGTGTTGTAGGAGTCGAGGCGGCGCCCGGTGGTGAGCCGCAGCGGGAACTCGTCGGTGAGCTCGTCGACCGGGGGGCGGTGTTCGAGGACGGTGAACGGGGCGGGCCGGCCGCGGAGTTCGGGGTCCTCCTCCCACAGCCTGGCGTGCAGGTAGGAGGGTTCGACGGTGTCCTCGTCGTAGCAGGGCCACTGGATGCCGCCGTGCTCCAGGCGGGCCCAGGAGATGCCGGCGTGGTTGGGCGCGAGGGAGCGCATCTCGTCCCACGCCTGCTCGGGGGTGTACCGCCAGTCGTGGCCGAGCCGGCGCGCCATGTCGCAGAGGATCGCGATGTCGTCGCGGGCGCCCGGCGGCGGGTTGAGCGCCTTCCTGACCCGCTGGACCCGGCGCTCGCTGTTGGTGAAGGTGCCGTCGGTCTCGCACCAGGCGGCGCTGGCGGGCAGCACCACGTCGGCGAGCTGGGCGGTCTTGGTGAGGAAGATGTCCTGGACGACGAGGTGGTCGAGGTTGGAGAGCCGCTTCACGGTGTGCTGGCAGTCGGCCTCGGACTGCACCGGGTTCTCGCCGATGATGTAGCAGGTGGTCATGTCGCCGCGCTCGATGTGGTCGAGCATCTGGGTGAGGTTCCAGCCGTAGCGCGGCTGGATGGCGCGGCCGTAGGCGAGGCCGAACTTCTCGCGCACGGCGGGGTCGAGGATGTCCTGGAAGCCGGGCATCCGGTTGGGGATGGCGCCCATGTCGCCGCCGCCCTGCACGTTGTTCTGGCCGCGCAGCGGGTTGAGCCCCGCGCCGTACCGGCCGACGTGGCCGGTGAGCAGGCCCAGGTTGATCAGCGAGAGCACGTTGTCGGTGCCGTTGTGGTGCTCGGTGATGCCGAGGGTCCAGCACAGTTGGGCACGGTCGGCGCGGGCGTAGACGTGGGCGAGTTCGCGGATCAGCTCCGCGGGGACGCCGGTGACCTCCTCGGTGCGGGCCAGGGTCCAGGGCTCGGCGGCGGCCGCGTAGGCGGCGTGGTTCTCGGTGCCGCGCTCGATGAAGGTGCGGTTGGCCAGGCCGGCGTGGATGATCTCGCGGGCGATGCCGTAGGCGAGGGGGATGTCGGTGCCGACGTTGAGCGGCAGGTGGCGCTCGGCGAACTGCGCGGTGGTGGTGCGGCGCGGGTCGACGACGAAGAGCCGGGCGCCGTTGCGCATGCCGCGCAGCACGTGCTGGAAGAAGATGGGGTGCGCCTCGCGGGCGTTGGAGCCCCAGAGCACGATGACGTCGGTGTCCTCGATCTCCTGGTAGGAGGAGGTGCCGCCGCCGCTGCCGAAGGCGTGGGCGAGTCCCGCGACGCTCGGCGCGTGGCAGGTGCGGTTGCAGGAGTCGACGTTGTTGGTGCCGATCACGGCGCGGGTGAACTTCTGCGCCAGGTAGTTCAGTTCGTTGGTGGAGCGGGCGCAGGAGAACATGCCGAAGGCGTTCGGACCGTGTTGCTCGGTGTTGCGCCTGAAGCCCTCGGCGGCACGGCTCATGGCCTCCTCCCAGGAGGCCGGGCGCAGCACGCCGGCGTCACGCACGAGTGGCTGGGTGAGGCGGGTGTAGTGCTCCCGGCGGCGCTTCCGGTCCTGGCGGGCGCGCTGGCCCGGCTGGTTGGCGGTCATGTCGGTTCGGCCTTCCGTGCTGGTGTGGTGAGTTCCTGTGCTGCGGCCGTGGCGTGGCCGGTCGCGGCGCCGGCGAGGGCGCCGGTGGTGCTGGTGCGGGCGAGGAGGTCGACGGCGGCGTGCACGTCGCGCAGGGTGGGCGCGGGCACGCCGGTGAGCTCGGCGAGTTCGACGACGGCGCCGAGGATGGCGCCCGTCTCCATCTCCTTGCCGGCCTCCAGGTCCTGGAGCATCGAGGTCCTGTGGTGGCCGACGCGTTCGGCGCCGGCGATCCGGCGGTCGATGGAGACGCCGGGGGCGCTGCCGGTGGCCCGGGCCACGGCGAGGGTCTCGGCCATCATGGTGCCGACCAGCCGGCGGGCGCCGGGGTGGGTGGCGATCTGCACCATGGTGGCGCGGGTGAGGGCGCTGAGCGGGTTGAAGGCGACGTTGCCCATCAGCTTGATCCAGATGTCGTTGCGCAGGTCGGCCTCGACGGGGCACTTGAGGCCGCCGGCGACCATGGCGGCGCTGAAGTCGAGGCAGCGGCGGGAGATCCGGCCGTCCGGCTCGCCGATGGCGAAGCGGGTGCCCTCCAGGTGGCGGATCACGCCCGGCTCGGCGATCTCGGTGGAGCAGTAGACGACGCAGCCGATGGCGCGGCGCGCCTCGATCACGGTGCTGACGGTGCCGCCCGGATCGACGGCCTCGATGCGGCGGCCTTCGAGGGCGTGCCCCGCCAGGCCGTGGAAGTACCACCAGGGGATGCCGTTCTGGGCGGCGATCACCGCCGTGTCCTGGCCGAGCAGCGGCTGGAGCAGCGCGCCGCAGTTGGCGTACTGCTGGGCCTTCAGGCCGAGGAAGACGTAGTCGACGGGGCCCACCTCGGCCGGGTCGCCGGTGGCGGGCGGGTGGGCGCGGAAGTCGCCGCGCGGGCTGAGGACGGTGACGCCGCGTTCGGTGAGCGCGGCCAACTGGGCGCCACGCGCCACCAGATGGACGTCGGCGCCGCCGCGGTGCAGCGCCGCCCCGACATAGGCGCCGATGGCTCCGGCGCCGAGCACTGCCACTCTCATTCGCTGCCCCCGATCTCGGTCGGGTGTGGGCCCCTGAGGGGCAGGGATTGCATACAGTATTCCAGAGATCATCGCGCCGGGACAGGTCCCGGACGGCACGGACCCGCGCCGGTTTCTCCCAACTCCGGCCTCAGATCACGCCGATCGCCCGAAGGCCGGCCACCTGTCGTGCGGTGTAGCCGAGTTCCCGATAGACCTCGTCGTTGTGCTCGCCGAGCAGCGGCGGCCGGCTGATCTCCACCGGGGAGTCGGAGAGCCGCAGCGGGGAGCCGACCGTACGGAAGGCGCCCCGTTCCGGGTGCTCGACCTCGACGACGGCGCCGACGGCGGCCAGCGTCGGGTCGTCGATCAGCTCCCGGGTGGACATCACCGGCGCGCAGGGGATGCCGCGTTCGGTGAGCACGTCCATCACCCACCACTTGTCGCGCCGCTCCGTCCACTCCTCGACGAGCGCGAACACCTTGTCCAGCTTGGCCTGCCTGGCCTCCTGTGTCGACCAGCCCTCGTCGTCGGCGAGTTCGGGCCGCCCGATCAGCCGGGCCAGCGTCGCCCAGCTCTGCGGCTGCACGATAACGTAGACGTAGTCGTTGGGCCCGCCGGGCGCGCAGCGCAGCGCCCAGCCCGGCTGGCCGCCGCCCGAGGCGTTGCCGGCCCGCGGCACCTCGGACCCCGAGGGGCGGCCCGGGTACTCGGCCAACGGGCCGCGGTCCAGCCGCTGTTGGTCGCGGAGCTTGACCCGGCAGAGGTTGAGCACGGCCTCCTGCATGGTGACCTGGACCCGCTGGCCCTGCCGGGTGACGGTGCGCTGGTAGAGCGCGGCGAGGACCGCGGCGACCAGGTGGATCCCGGCGCCCGAGTCCCCGATCCCGGCGCCGCTCGCGGTGGGCGGGCCGTCGGGGAAGCCGGTGGTGGCCATCGCGCCGCCCATCGCCTGGGCGATCATCTCGTACCCCCGGACGTCGGCGTGCCGGCCGGGGCCGAAGCCCCTGATGCTGGCGTACACCAGCCGGGGGTTGAGCCGGCGCAGCTCGGGCCAGGGGAAGCCGAGCCGGTCCACCACGCCGGGGCCGCGGTTCTCGACCAGCACGTCCGCCCTGGCGACCAGGCGGCGGAACAGCTCCTTGCCCTGGCTGGTCTTGAGGTTGAGGGTGATGCTGCGCTTGTTGCAGTTGAGCATGGCGAAGTAGAGGCTGTCGACGTCGGGCACGTCGCGCAGCTGGCCGCGCGCGATGTCGCCGCGCCCCGGCGTCTCCAGCTTGATCACGTCGGCCCCCAGCCAGGCGAGCAGCTGGGTGGCGGAGGGGCCCGACTGGACGTGCGTCATGTCGAGCACCCGCACCCCCGCCAGGGCCTTGGATGCTTCGGTGCCGGCTGCCTCGGTCATGTGGGCGTCCCCTCGCTGGTCTGTCCCGACGTGGCGCGATTGGAGATTGCATACCGTATGCAGTAGCCCATATGGTCGCGGCTGTCGACGGCGGCTGTCCAGGGTTCGGCAGGGGCATATTTTTGAGGCCGGGGGGTTGGGGTGGGGGGGGCGGGCCGCGGGGCCGTCAGTCGGGCACGTCCACCCCGGTCCCGTCGGTCCTGATCCGGTCGCCGGCCGCCGGATCGGCCGCGATCGGCGGCACGTTGGCGAGGGTCAGCTCGGGTGCCCGGCCGGGCTCGCCGCCGCGCGGGGTGGTGCGGACGACCTGGCTGGGCGGCAGCGGGCGGCCTTCGGTCAGGTGCTCCCACATCAGGTCGAGCGCCTGCTGGTAGTAGTAGCCGAGCGGGACGTAGCGGTTGTCGAAGCCGGCCGCCGTGCTGTCGCTGTGGTGGGCGTTGGTGACCTCCAGGTAGGAGAGACCGCTCGCGCCGCCCTCGGCCCGGGCGTTGAGGCCCAGGTAGGGGCGGGCACTGTGGTTGACGGGCACCCGGGCGTCGTCCCGGCCCTGGACGATCAGCGCGGGCCTGCCGTGCAGGTCGCCGTCCCGCCTGGTCTGATCGAGCCCCCTGGCGACCCGGTCGGCCCAGGCCCGCTCGGCCGGGTCGGCGCCGGCGCCGGTGCCGGCGCCGGCGCCCGTGCCGAACGCCAGCCGGTAGACGCACCGTTCGCCGGCCAGGTTGTAGTCGGGGCGGCCGTCGGGGCCGAGGGAGCGCCGGTCGGCGACCGGGCCGCCGAACGAATCGTCATTGATCAGCGTGCCGGGCGCCGGGGCCCGGCCGCCGCTGGTGGCGAACGCGGCGGCGAGCTGGTCCCGCGGGTAGGGGGCGGGGCGGCCCTCGGCGTCGGTGGCGGCCCAGCTGTAGCCGCAGAGCGCGTCGGCGGCGGAGGCACGGGCGAAGCTCATCTCGTAGGACACCGGCGTCTGCGGGTCGTAGTGGCTGGCCTGGAGATACCCGGAGCGCGGCTGGAACCCGGCGCGGACCAGGGCCCGTTGGGCGAGCTCCGGCAGCCCATCGGGCCCGGCGGCGGCCGCGTCCCAGCGGGAGATCAGCCGGGGGTCGTCGCCGACCAGGGCGGCGCAGCGGCGCTCGGCGGCGGCCTGGTCGAAGGAGTCGTAGCCGGGGGCGTCCGGCTCGGCGAGGATCGCGCAGGGCTGGAGCAGCGCGGCCAGCGCGCCGTAGCGGATCAGCGGCATCCCGGCGGCCGGCACCGGGACGCCGCCCTGCCGCACGGTGCTGCCGCGCGGCGGTTCGACGTTGAGCTGCGGCGCGGCGGCGACCACGGCGTCGATCAGGCCACGCCGGTCCTCCTCGCCGGCCGCGAGGACGGCCCCGCCGCCGTTGGAGACGCCGGCCGCGATCACCGTAGTAGTGGCCGCGGTGTAGCCGGCGGTGGGGCCACCGGCGCGGTGGTCGCGGTTGAGCAGCGCCAGCGCCAACTCGACGGCGCGCACCGTGTCCCGGCCCCAGCCGGCCTGCGGGTTCCGGCCGGAGTGCGCCTGCTTGAACGCCACCCGGTGCGGGCTGTCCGCGTCGTAGCGCGCCAGCTCGGCCGCGTTCAGACCCGCGTCGAAGACGGCGCGGTCGCCGAGTTCGGCGCGCGGGCCGGTGGTGCCGTCGACCGCCATCACGGTGTCGGAGCCAAGGTCGTGGAAGCCGGGGCCCATGCCCTTGTCGGTGTAGGCCACCGCGCAGCCGCGGTGCAGCGCCCAGGCGCCGGCGCCGCCGAGGGCCTGGTAGGCGCCGAGCAACCCGGCGGACGGCGCGGCCACCACGCAGGGCCTGGCCCTGTTCAGGTCGTCCGGCACCTGGACGACGAAGGTGACGGACGCCGACCCGGTGCCGGCGGTGGCGGTGTACTCGGTGCCCGCGATCCGCCCGTCGCCCGGCACCGGGCGCCCGTCGGGGCCGATATCGGGCCCGTAGAGGCGGCCGAGTCCGCCCGAGTCGTCGCCGGCGAGGCCCGCCGCGCCCCAGACGGCGCGCCGCCGCAGCTCGGCCGGGGTGGGGTGGTCCGGGTCGGCGAAGGACGGCGGCTCCGGGTCGCGCAGCCCGTCGAGGCCGAGGCCGGCGGTGAGCAGGTCGTCGCCCACACCGTCGAGGTGCCGGGCGGTCAACGAGGTGACATAGGAGGGGAGTCGGGCCTCGCCGCCGGCCGGCGCGGCCTGGGCGGCCGGGGTGAGGAAGACGGCGGCGAGCAGCAGGCCGGCGAGCACACCGGCGCGGCACCGGCGGCGGGAGACGTGCACCATGGTCGGACTCCGTTCAGAGCGCGAAGGCGCCGGTCAGCAGGGCGCCCGCGGTCATCACCAGGGTGGTGGCGAAGGCCCAGCGGAAGATGAACCGCTGGTGCTCGCCGAGGGACACCCCGCTCATGCCGACCAGGATGAACGTGGAGGCGGTGAGCGGGCTGAGCGGGAAGCCGGTGGTCATCTGGCCGAGGATGGCGGCCCGTCCGACCTCGGCCGGATCGGTGCCGGAACCGGCCGCGGTCTCGGCGAGCACCGGGAGCACGCCGAAGTAGTAGGCGTCCGGGGTGAACACGAGGCTGAGCGGCATGCCGGTGACGGCGACCAGCACCGGCAGGTGGCCGGAGAGCGAGCCGGGTATGACGTCGACCAGCGCCCTGGCCATCTCGTCGATCATCCCCGTGCCGGTGAGGACGCCGGTCAGCACGCCGGCCGCGAAGATCATGGTGGTCACCAACACGACGTTCCTGCCGTGCCGTTCGAGCAGCGCCTGCTGCCCCTCCCAGGTGGGGTGGTTGAAGACCAGGGCGACGGTGAAGCCGAGGACGAAGAGCACCGGCAGCGGCATGACCTCGGCGATCAGCGCCACCATCAGGGTCACGGTGAGGACGAGGTTGACGACGGTGAGCCAGGTCGGCGTCGTCGGCTCGGGCAGCCGCAGGGTGCCGGGCCCCTCCCCCACCCGGGCGCCGGCCTTCCCCTCGGGCTGGTCGAACTCCTCGGTGACCGCCGGCCGTTCGTCAGGGCCGAGGGCGGCGAGCCGGCGCCGCTCGCGGCGGCCGATCAGCCAGGAGGCCAGCAGCACCCAGCCGATGCCGAACGCCATCGCCGGCAGCACCGGGGTGAAGATGTCGGAGCTCTCCAGGTCGAGCGAGGCCATCGCCCGCACCGTCGGCCCGCCCCAGGGAATCATGTTCATCACCCCCGCTCCCAGGCAGACCACGCCGGTGAGCACCAGCGGGCTCATCCCGAGCCGCTTGTAGACGGGCAGCAGCGCCGAGATGGTGATCAGGAAGGTGGAGGCGCCGTCGCCGTCCAGGGCCACGCACATGGTGAGCACCGCCGTGCCGACCGTGATCCGCAGCGGATCGCCCTGCGCGAACCGCAGGATGCGGCGGATCAGCGGATCGAACAGGCCGGCGTCCACCATCAGGCTGAAGTAGAGGACGGCGAAGGCGATCATGATGCCGGTGGGGGCCACCCGGGTCAGCCCCTCCAGGATCAGGTCGCCGAGCTCGCCCGCGTGGCCGCCGACCAGCGCGGCCAGCACCGGCACCAGCACCAGGGCCACCAGCACGGAGACCCGTTTGGTCATGGTCAGCAGCAGGAAGACGGCGATCGTGGCGAAGCCCAGGGTTGCCAGCATGGGTGGCTCGCTTTCTCGGGTTACGGCCCCCGGCGGCGGCGGACGGGGCGGCGCCACGGGGGCGGCCCCGGCGCGTTGCTGGAGAGTGTCCGAGCAGCGACAGATCAGAGTCCAGCATCAAACCGAGATTCATTCATGCGATCTACGCATCATTGCGGTGGGATCGGCCTATGCTCGCCAGCCATGGATGCCACGCTGCGCCAGCTCGCGGCCTACGCCGCCGTCGCCCGCGCCGCCAGCTTCACCGCGGCGGCCGCCGAGTTGCACGTCTCGCAGTCCTCGCTCAGCCGGGTGGTCGCCGACCTGGAGCGGCTGCTCGGCGCGCAGCTGCTGGAACGCAACACCCGCAACGTGCGGTTGACCCCGGCCGGCGTCGAGGCGCTGCGGGTCGCCGAGCAGGTCATCACCGCGCACCGGGCCGGCATGACCGAGCTACGCCGCTTCCTGCAGGGCGAGTCGGGCACGGTCACCGTCGCCACCCTGCCCTCGGTCGCCGCGGTACTGCTGCCGCGGGTGATCTCCGGCTTCCGCGCGGCCCACCCCCGGGTTTCCGTGCGGCTGCTCGACGGGCTGGAACGCGCCGTGCTGGGGCGGGTGTCGGACGGCGACGCGGACTTCGCGATCACCACCGTCGGCCGCCCCTCGGACCACCTGCTGGGACGGCCACTGATCCGCGACCGGTTCGTGGCGGTGCTGCCGGCCGGCGACCCGCTGACCGAGCGCGCCGAGGTGCGCTGGCGCGACCTGGCCGACCGCCCGTTCCTGGCCGTCGGCCGCGACTCCAGCGTCCGCCGGCTGACCGACGCGGCCTTCGGCCAGATCGACGCGACGGCCGCGCCGGCCGCCGAGGCGGTCAGCGTCGCCACGGTCGGCGGCCTGGTGGCCGCGGGGCTCGGCGTCACGGCGCTGCCCGCGCTGGTGCTGCCGCTGCTCGGCGCGGGGCCCGTCGTCACCCGGCCGCTGGTCGAACCCGCGGTGGACCGCCGGCTCGACCTCGCGCTGCGCACCCGGCGCACGGTGCCGCTGGCCGCCGAGCGGTTCCTCGGCACCATCGAGGAGTTCCGCGCCTCGGGGGACGAACTCCCGGCCGGCGTCTCCTGGGCCTGAACGCCACGGATCCCCGATTCATGCGAGATACGCATGGATTCAGGCACGTCTTTTGCTGGACGGGCATCGCTGGAGCTGGGCACGCTGAGGAGGCCCGCTCCGTCGAAGGGCGGAGCGGAGGTCGACGGTGTGAGGAGCGCGGGTGCCGGACGAACAGGCTGAAGCACGGCGGGAGCCGGCGGGCGGGCCCCGGCAGGGGCAGTTGCGCGGGTTGCGGGTGGTCGAGTTCGCCCATGTGGTGGCCGGTCCGCTGGCCGGCTCGATGCTCGCCGACCAGGGCGCCGAGGTGGTGCACGTCGAACCGCCGGGCGCCGGTGACCCGGCGCGCGCCATGGGGCCGCGCCGGGACGGCGTGCCGCTGTGGTTCAAGGTCGCCGGCCGGAACAAGCGGTCCGTCACGCTCGACCTGCACCGCGAGGCGGGCCGGGCGGTGGCCGGCCGGCTGATCGCGTGGGCCGACGTCGTCATCGTGACCATGCGGGCCGGCAGGCTGCGCTCCTGGGGCCTGGACTGGGAGGCCGTGCACCGGCTCAACCCCCGGGCGGTGCTGCTCCAGATATCCGGCTACGGCGCCACCTCCTCGCGGGCCGACGCCCCGGGCTTCGGCAAGATGGGCGAGGCCAGGAGCGGCGTCGTCCATCTGACCGGCTTCCCTGACGGGCCGCCGGTGCACACCGGCTTCTCGCACGGCGACGCGGTGACCGGGCTGATGGGCGCCTACGCGGTGCTCGCCGCGCTGCACCGCAGGTCCACCGACCGGGAGTTCGACGGCGAGTGGATCGATCTGGCCCTGTTCGAGCCGCTGTTCAGGCTGGTGGAGTGGCAGGTCATCGTGCACGACCAGCTGGGCGAGGCCCCGGAACGGTCGGGCAACCAACTCGCCGTGGCGCCGGCCGCGGTGATCAACACCTACCGGTCGGCGGACGGCGAGTGGATCACCGTCACCTCGGCCACCCTCCGTTCGGTGCGCAACGTGGCCCGGCTGCTCGGGCTGCCGGACGAGGAGTTCGCCACCGTCGAGGCCCAACACGCCGGCCGCGCCCGGCTCGACGCCGGGCTGCGGGAGTGGGTCGGTGAACGCTCCACCGACGTCTGCCTGGCGGCGTTCGCCGAGGCCGAGGTGGTGGCCTCCCGGGTGTTCAGCGCGGCCGACATCGCCGAGGACCCGGTCTACGCGGAGCGCGGCGACATCGTCACCGTCCCCGACCGCGACCTGGGCCCGGTGCGGATGCAGGCGGTGCTCCCGCACTTCAGGCAACGGCCGGGCGAGGTGTGGCGGACCGGGCCGGCCCTCGGTCAGGACAACCGGCTGGTCTACCGCGAGTGGTTGGGGATCGCCGAGGCGGAGCTGACGGAACTGGAGCGGAACGGTGTCATCTGAACCCAACCCGACGACCCACCGGACGACCCACCCGACGACCCACCTGGCGCGGCCGCCGCTGCGCTCATTGCTCTTCGTGCCGGGCACCAGGACCGACTGGCTGCCCAAGGCGGCGGCCGCCGGTGCGGACGCCGCGATCCTCGACCTGGAGGACGCGGTCGCCGAGGCCGACAAGACGGCAGCCACCGAGCGCGTCGCCGAGGCCGTCGAAGCGGCCGGCGACGGCATGGCGCTGTTCGTCCGGGTCAACCCGCTGGACCGCTGGCGGGCGGCCGAGCAGCTGCGGGCGGTGGCGCGCCCGGGGCTCGCCGGGATCGTGCTGCCGAAGGTGGCAGAACCGGAGCAGGTGCGGTTCGCGGACCGGCTGCTGACCTGGTGCGAACGCGAACACGGCCTGCCGGACGGGGCGTTCGCGCTGGTGCCGCTGCTGGAAACCGCCCGCGGGCTGCGCTCGGCCTTCGAGATCGCCGCGGCCGCCCCCCGCGTCGGCTACGCCGGCGCGCTCACCGCGCCGGGCGGCGACGTCGAGCGGGCGGTCGGCTACCGCTGGACCCCGGAGGGCGAGGAGACCCGCGCGCTGCGCTCCCGGGTGCTGCTCGACGTCCGAGCGGCCGGCGTGGCGCATCCGGTCGGCGGGCTGTGGACCCGGATCGCCGACCTGGCGGGGCTGCGGGCCTTCGCCGAGCAGAACCGCGGCCTCGGCTACGCGGGGCTGATGGCGATCCACCCCTCCCATGTCCCGGTGATCAACGCGGTGTTCTCGCCGAGCCAGAACGAACTGGCCCGCTGCGCACGGCTGGTGGCCGCCGTGGCGGCCGGGCAGGCGGCCGGGGCCGGGGCGGTGGTGTTCGAGGGCGAGATGGTGGACGAGGCGATGGCCGCCACCGCCCGCCTGCTGCTGGCCAGGCACGACACGCGTGCCGCGAGGCCGTGAGGCCGCCCGGGGGCCGCCGCCGCACGGCGCTCCGCGCCGTGGCGGCGCCGGGGTGTGGCTCCGCCGCGTAGGCCCGGCCACGCGAGAACCGTGCGCTCAAGCCCCCGGCGGGGCGTCGTGCAGGATCCGCTGGAACAGCACGTGGTCCCGCCAGTCGCCGGCGATGTGCAGGTAGCGGGGGGCGAGGCCGATCCGCTCGAACCCGTTCTTCGCCAGCACCCGTTGGGACGCCACGTTGTGCGGCAGGGTGCCGGCGCCGACCCGGTGCAGCCCGAGCCGGTCGCGGGCGTCGGCGAGGACGTGGGCGACGGCCGCCCCGGCGAGGCCGCGGCCGGCGTGGTCGGCGGCCACCCAGTAGCCGAGGCTTCCGCTCTGCAGCGGGCCGCGCACGATGCCGGTCAGGGTGGCGACACCCACCACCCGGTCGCCGTCCTCCAGCAGCCAGGGCACGACGCGGCCGGCGGCCGCCTCCGCGGCCTGCTCGCGGAGCCGCGCGGCCTGGCCCTCCGGGGTGTAGAAGAAGTCGGGCCGGTGCGGCTCCCAGGGCGCCAGATGGGCGCGGTCCCGCACGAGGGCGGCGCTCAGGGCGACATGGTCGTCCGCCCGGGCGGGCCTGAGTCGTACGCCGCCGCCGAGGTCCGCGATCCCCGCGGTGCCGTTGTGCATGTCCGCATCATCGCAGCAGGCGGCGGCGTGCCCTCGCCGGTCAGTTCTTCCGGGCGACGCCGCCGACCATCAGGCGCTGGGCTATGGAGAGCGGCGTGGCGACCGGTCCGTCGGGACGCCACATCGGCAGTGCCACCACGCCGGGGTCGAGCAGCTCGTACCCGTCGAAGTAGGCCGTGATCTCCTCCATGGTGCGGAAGCGGCCGGTGCCGAGGAACTCCAGCATCGTCTCCTCCACGGCGCGGGCCTCGGGGCCGGTGTCGCAGAAGGCGGTGATCATCAGGTGGCTGCCGGCCGGCACCGCGTCCATGTACGCGTCGACGATGCCCTTCGGGTCCTCGTCGTCGTGCAGGTGGTGCAGGATCCCGATCAGCAGCACGCCGACCGGCCTGTCGAAGTCGATCAGCCGGCGCACGCTGGGGTGGGCGAGGACCTTCTCCGGCTCGCGCAGGTCGGCGGTGACGACGGCGGTGTGCTCGTTCTCCTCCAACAGCGCCCGGCCGTGGGCGAGCACGATCGGGTCGATGTCGACATAGACCACCCGGGACTCGGGGTCGTGACGCTGCGCCACCTGGTGGGTGTTCTCCAGCGTCGGCAACCCGGCGCCGAGGTCGAGGAACTGGTCGATGCCGGTCTCGGCGGCGAGGAAGCGCACGCCCCTGCCCAGCACCGCGCGGTTGAACCAGCCCACGTCGCTGATGTGCGGCATGTCGAGCCGCACCTGGTCGGCGACCACCCGGTCGACCTCGTAGTTGTCCTTGCCGCCGAGCACCGCGTCGTAGACGCGGGCGATGCTCGGCCTGCTCAGGTCGATGTCCGCCGACTGGCCCGCCGCCGAGCCGCCATCCTGCTCCACCACCGAAGCTCCGTCTCTCAGTCTCTGGAGTTGCCGCTGTTACCCATGGGTTCGTGCCCGGTCAGAGTAACCCGAACGAGTGAGGCCAAGGCCCGGGGTTCGTCGGGTTCGAGCAACCGTAACGCCCCACGTTTCACGGCAGGTTACGGGCGTTCAGCGTGGCCGGTTCCCGACGGGGGTTCCACCCCGGATCCGGATACCTTCCCAGGGAGCGAAATGTATGCGGACGAACGCGATATCGCTGCGGAAGGGCGGTCAGGTATGGCGCAGGAAGTGCGGGGCGTCATCGCACCGGGGAAGAACGAGCAGGTCCGGATCGTGAAGGTGCTGGTACCTGACCCTGGCCCGGGCGAGGCGGTGGTGCGGGTGCTCGCCTGCGGGGTCTGCCACACGGATCTGCACTACCGGGAGGGCGGCATCACCGACGACTTCCCCTTCCTCCTCGGGCACGAGGCGGCCGGCACGGTCGAGGCGGTCGGCCCCGGGGTCACCGAGGTGGCACCCGGCGACTTCGTCATCCTCAACTGGCGTGCGGTGTGCGGTCGCTGTCGTGCGTGTCGGCGCGGGCGGCCCTGGTACTGCTTCGACACCCACAACGCGACCCAGCGCATGACCCTGGAGGACGGCACAGAACTGACACCGGCGCTCGGCATCGGGGCTTTCGCCGAGAAGACGCTGGTGGCCGCGGGCCAGTGCACCAAGGTGGACGGTTCGGTGTCCCCGGCGGTGGCCGGGCTGCTGGGCTGCGGCGTGATGGCCGGGATCGGCGCCGCGATCAACACGGGCGGCGTCGGCCGCGGGGACAGTGTGGCGGTGATCGGCTGCGGCGGGGTGGGGAGCGCGGCGGTGCTCGGCTCCCGGCTCGCGGGCGCGGCCCGGATCATCGCGGTGGACATCGACGATCGAAAACTGGCCTGGGCACGGCAGTTGGGCGCCACCCACACCGTCAACTCCCGCGAAACCGACCCGGTCGAGGCGATCCGCGAGCTGACCGGCGGCTTCGGCGCCGACGTGGTGATCGAGGCGGTGGGCCGCCCGGAGACCTACCGGCAGGCGTTCTACGCCCGCGACCTGGCCGGCACGGTGGTGCTGGTGGGCGTGCCGACGCCGGAGATGACGATCGAGCTGCCGCTGCTCGACGTGTTCGGCCGGGGCGGGGCGTTGAAGTCCTCCTGGTACGGCGACTGCCTGCCGTCCAGGGACTTCCCGATGCTGATCGATCTGCACCTGCAAGGCCGGCTCGACCTGGGCGCCTTCGTATCCGAGACGATCGCGCTCGACGAGGTGGAGCCGGCCTTCGCGCGGATGAGCACCGGCGAGGTGCTGCGCTCCGTCGTGCTGCTGTAACGCTCCGCTGGAGGTGCGGGCAGGCAACCGTGGCCGCCCGTGCCAGCGCCCCGGACTTGGCCCGGCAGCGTGACGTTAGGCCCACGTCGACCGGTAGCTGATGGGCACAGCGTCACACTCAACACCCGAACGGGGCGGGCCGTCGGCGGTTCAGTCGACCCGCACCAGCCGGATGTCGCACCCGGTGAACCGGGAGTACCAGGTGACGGCCCGATCCGCCGACGACAACCGCAGCGTCCGCTGGTCCCCCTCCCCCAACACGAGCGCCCTGCCGTCCTCGTACTCCAGTCCCCAGGCGACCACGGCCGCGTCTCGACCGCCGTCCTCCAACGTCTCCTCGGCCACGACGCCGAACATCTTGGGCGCCGTCTCCACGACGAGTGCGCGCAACTCGCGCTCGTAGCTGGCCGGGTCATTGAGCAGGTCAGGAACCATCACGGAAGTCTCCCGTCACGTAGGGGATTTGATACCTTGCCCTACGTGAACCATAGAGTGGTCGAGCGTCACCTTCCATAGAACTTCGATATATTTCTCAACGCCACTCGTGTGGGTTACCCACTGGGATCCGAGATGGAGAGCAGGATGGCTCAAAGCAAGCTTCCGCCCTCGATTCGCCAGCGCCGCTTGGGGGTCGAGCTACGACGCATGCGCAATCACGCGGAACTCACGACAACCGACGCCGCGAGGCTGCTGGGCTCATCGCAATCCCGCGTCAGCAGCATCGAGTCCGGTAGCTATGCCGTGAGCGCAGACCGGGTACGTGCCACCGCTCGCGCCTACAACTGCTCGGACGAAGCCCTGATCGCGGGGCTCGCCATGATGACAGGCGGCCGGAGCCGGGGATGGTGGGAGGAGTACCGCGACATCCTGCCCGGAGACTGGCTTGACCTCGCGGAACTGGAGCACCACGCCACCGGCATCCGAGTGGGCTCCGTCATCCATATGCCAGGCCTGCTCCAGACAAGGGAGCACGCCCGGGCCGTCTTCGATGAGGTCGTTCCGCCGCTTACGCCGCCCGAAGTCGAACACCGAGTCTCGCACCGGATCAAACGCCAAGGCGTGATCTACGGCGACACCCCCACCCCGTTCACCGCGATCATCCATGAGGCGGCGCTACGCATGGGCTTTGGCGGAACAGTCGTGTCGCGCAAGCAACTTGAGCACCTGGTCGAGATGAGCGAGCGGAAACACATCACCGTACTTACCGTCCCCTTCGGCGCGGGCGCCTTCCCAAGCTCAGGCCATGGCATCATCTATTTGGAGGGGGACGTGCCCAAGTTGGACACTGTCCAACTCGATACCGATCACGGCCCGGCCTTCGTGGACACCGAGCCCCACCTGGTCAAGTACCGGACGGTGTTGGATCGGATGCATGCATGCGCACTCGGGCCGAAGGAATCACGCGACCTGATCCATCACATCGCGCAGAGCACCTGAGAGGAAGCCGCATGCTCACCAACGACTGGCAGAAGTCCTCGTTCAGCGCCGACGCCGCCAACTGCGTCGAGTTGCGTTGGCAGAAGTCCACCTCCAGCGGCGACGCCGGCAACTGCCTCGAAGTCGCTGCCGCCACCACCGATCTCCGCCTCCGGGAGAGTGACGAGCCCGAGGCGATACTCACCACCACCCCGAGCCGCCTCGCGGCGCTGCTCGGCGCCGTCAAGACGGCGGACGGCGGCCCGCTCGGCACGGGCCGCCGTTGACGCGGCGTCAGCCGAACAGGCTCTCCACGCGGGAGCGTTCACTGCTGTTCGGGTAGGGGTTGGTGCACGAGACCCCGGCCGTGGAGCCGGACATCAGGCTGCTGCACGGGCCCGGCTTGATGTCGGGCAGGCCCAGGATGTGGCCCAGCTCGTGGGCGGCGATCCGGATGGTGTTGTAGCCCTCGTTGACGGCCTCCCGGCCGATCCAGACGGTGCCGTTGCCGAGGCTGGTGGTCTGGGCGCGCGGCCAGCCGTTGTCCGCGACGATGCGGATGTTGGCGCGCTGGCCGGACTGCGCCGGCACCAGGTCGACGTTGGTGACGGTCTCGTTCCAGATCGCGGCGCCGCTGGCCACGGCCGAGGCGAACTCGGCGCTGCCGCTCGCGTCGTAGGTCAGTACGGCAGCCGCCGCCTCCTGCGAGGAGTCGGCGGCCACCGCCTGACCGCCGACGGTCCACAGCAGCGACGCCGCCAGCGCGGTCACGAGCACCCTGACCGCCTTGGCTAATGTCACGATCAACCTCCACAGGGAAAAGGGGGGACATGGGCATGACATGACATGCCACATCTGCCCCTCGGCCGCCCCTTCCATTCACTCCCTCAGACTGCGTCGGCCAGCTCAGCGAACTCGGCGTCGGTGAGGGTGATCCCGGCCGCCCCGACGTTCTCCTCCGCGTGGCCCACCCGGGAGGTGCCGGGGATCGGCAGCACCGCCGGGGAGCGGCGCAGCAGCCAGGCGAGCGCCAGCTGGGAGGGGCTCGCGCCGTGCCGCGCGGAGATCGCGTCCAGCGGGCCGCCCGGCCTGGCCAGCTCGCCGGTGGCCATCGGGAACCACGGGATGAACGCCAACTGCTCACGCTCCGCGTACTCCAGCACGTCCTCGGCCTGCCGGGTGGCCAGGTTGTAGAGGTTCTGCACCGAGACGACGCGGGCGATCCGCCTGGCCTGCTCGATCTCGGCCACGCTGACCTCGGAGAGCCCGATGTGCCGGATCTTCCCCTCGCGTTGCAGCAGCACCAGCTCGCCGAGCTGGTCCTCCAGGGGCACCTTCGGGTCGATCCGGTGGAGCTGGAAGAGGTCGATCCGCTCCACGCCGAGGTGGCGGAGGCTCAACTCGGCCTGCTGGCGCAGGTACTCGGGCCGGCCGACCGGCCGCCAGTCGTCGGGCCCGGCCCTGGTGAGCCCGGCCTTGGTGGCGATGACGAGCTCCTCCGGGTAGGGGCAGAGCGCCTTGTGGATCAGCTGCTCGCTGACGAAGGGGCCGTAGGAGTCGGCGGTGTCGATGAAGGTGACGCCGAGTTCGACGACCCGGCGCAGGACCCGGACCGCCTCGTCCGGATCGCGGGGCTGGCCCCAGACGCCGGGCCCGGTCAGCTGCATGGCGCCGAAGCCGAGCCGGTTGACGACGAGGTCGCCGCCGATGGTCAGGGTGCCGGAGCCGGCGGCGGGTCCGCCGGCGGAGTGCGTGCTCATGCTGCTCCCTGGTGAGTCCTGGTCGATATCCATGCGGAAGGGCGCGGCTCAGCGGGCCGGGGTGAGGACGACGAAGTCGGCGCCCGACGGGTCGACGCAGACGGCGAGGCGGCCGACCCCCTCGGCGTCCTCCGGGCCCATCTGCACGGTGCCGCCGTGCGCGGTGATCCGGCCGACCGTGGCGTCGCAGTCCGCCACGTCGAACACCGGGTGCCAGTAGGGCCGGCCCCCGGTGAGGGTGAGCAGGTCGGAGGTGACCTGCATGATGCCGCCCTGCATCCGCTCCTCGCCGCCGCCCGCCGGGCTGATCAGCGCGTAGGTGCCGCCGCCACCGGGCAACTGCATGTCCTGGGTCTCCCAGCCGAAGAGCCGGCCGTAGAACTCCTTGGCGGCGGCCGCGTCGGTGGTGTACAGCTCCGTCCACGAGAGGCTGCCTGGCGCGTCCACCTTCTCCAGGCCCTGGTTCCCGCCCGCCTCCCAGACGGCGAACTGGGCGCCCTGCGGGTCACTCAGCTGGGCGATCCTGCCCCACTCAGAGGAGCCCGTGGCGGGGGCGCGCACGGAGCCGCCGGCCTGCTCGACCGCCGAGACCGCCGCCTCCGCGTCCGGCACGCGGAAGTAGAGCATCCAGGCCGGCCTGGCGCCCTCCTCGGTGAGCTTGCCGCCGGCCGCGACCACCTTGCCCTCGTGCGTGAAGGCGCCGTAGCCGCCGGCCTCGGGGCCGAAGGAGCGGAACTCCCAGTCCAGGACGGCGCCGTAGAACGCGGTCGCGGCCGCCTGGTCGGGCGCGCCGAGATCCAGCCAGCACGGCGATCCGGTCACGTAGTCGGTGGTGATCATGGGCCTTCCTTCCGCCGCGTCCGTCGCATTCCCCGGAAGTCAGCCTGACACCCACCACTGACAATCGCCCGCCGACCGGTCCAGCCGGGTCACCGCCGTCGCCCCGGCACTATTGCCAGGTCACGGACGGCCAGGATTAAATACGGGACGAACTTCTTACATAGAATGCAAGAACTAGGTCGGGGGCGCGCATGCGAGTGGAGAACACGCACCAGCCGCGGATCCTGACGCTGTTGCGCACCGAGGGCCCGCTGCCGCCGGCGAGCCTCGGCAGCCGGGTGGGGCTCTCCCGCTCCAAGATCGGTCAGGAGCTCGGCCGGCTCGAGGAGTTGGGCTTCGTCGAGAAGGCGGGGCACGCCGCGTCGAGCGGCGGCCGCCGCTCCGGCCTGGTGCGGCTCTCCTCACGGCTGCGGTTCGTCGGCGTGGACATCGGCGCGACCTCGCTCGACGTCGCCGTGACCGACGGCCGGCTCTCGGTGCTCGAGCACCTGGCCGAGCCCTGCGACGTCCGGGCGGGCCCGGACGCCGTGCTCGACCGGGTGGTCGAGCTGGTGAGCCGGATGCGCGCGTCGGGTCTGATGACGGAACTGCACGGCGCGGGCGTCGGCATCCCGGCCCCGGTGAGCTTCCGGGACGGCAGCCCGGTCACCCCGCCGATCATGCCGGGCTGGGACCGCTTCCCGGTCCGGGACGCGCTGGCCGAGCGTCTCGGCTGCCCCGTGCTGGTGGACAACGACGCCAACACCATGGCGCTGGCCGAGAGCCAGGTCGGCCTGGCGCGCGGGGTGCCCGACTTCCTCTTCGTCAAGCTCGGCACCGGGATCGGCTGCGGCGTGGTGGCCGACCACCGGGTGCACCGCGGCGGCACCGGGAGCGCCGGCGACATCGGGCACATCGCGCTGGAGGACGCGGGGCCGGTCTGCGCCTGCGGCAGGACGGGCTGTCTCGAGGCGTGGTTCGGCGGCGCGGCGCTGGCCAGGGACGCGCGGGCGCTGGCGGGCGACGGCGGCTCGCCGCTGCTCGCCGAGCGGCTGGCGGAGCGCGGCGGGCTCTCCGCACGGGACGTGTCCTGGGCGCTGGCCTCCGGCGACCCGGCCGCCCTCGACCTGGTCAGGCGTGGCGGACAGCGCCTCGGCCGGGTGCTCTCCGGCCTGGTCAACTTCTTCAACCCCTCGATGATCGTGGTCGGCGGCGGCGTGGCGGGGCTCGGCCATACCCTGCTCGCCGAGGTGCGCAGCGAGCTCTACCGCCGCTCCACGCCGCTGGCCACCAGCGACCTGCCGGTCGTGCTCTCCGAACTCGGCGGCAGCGCCGGGGTGGTGGGCGCCGCCGCCCTGGTCAGCGACCGGGTGTTCGCCTACCTGCCCGAGCCCCCGCACCTCCCCTGACCCCAGACTCCACTGATCGGACGGACTATGCAGGATCTCGGTGTCGCACTCATCGGCCACGCGTTCATGGGCCGGGTGCACTCCCACGCGTGGCGCTCGGTGTCGGCCGTCTTCGGCCTGTCGCTCGAACCGAGGATGACCATCGTGGCGGGCACCGACCGCGCCAGAACGGAGGCGGCGGCCGCCAGGTTGGGCTGGCAGCACGCCACGGACAACTGGCAGCAGGCCGTGCACCGGGACGACGTGCAGGTCGTGGACATCTGCTCCCCCGGGGACAGCCACGCCGAGATCGCGATCGCCGCGCTCGAGGCCGGCAAGCACGTGCTGTGCGAGAAGCCCCTCGCGAACACCGTCGCCGAGGCGGAGGCGATGGTGGCCGCCGCGCGGCGGGCGCGGGAGCGCGGGATCCGGTCGATGGTGGGCTTCACCTACCGCCGCACCCCGGCGCTCGCCCTGGCCAGGGAGATGGTGGCCGAGGGCCGGATCGGCCGGGTGCTCCAGGTGCGGGCGTCGTACCTCCAGGACTGGCTGCACGACCCGCAGGCGCCTTTCACCTGGCGGATGGACCGGGCGCGGGCCGGCTCGGGGGCGCTCGGCGACATCGGTTCGCACATCACCGACCTCGCCGAGCACCTGATCGGCGACCGGCTCGACGGGGTGTCGGGCCAGACCGCGACGTTCGTCGACAGCCGCCCGGTCCCCGGCGCCCCCGAGGGCACCAGGGGCGAGGTCACCGTGGACGACGCGGCCGTGTTCACCGGCCGGTTCGCCGGTGGCGCGCTCGGCGTCTTCGAGGCCACCCGGTTCGCCGCCGGCCGCAAGAACGCGCTGCGCATCGAACTCAACGGCACGGACGGCAGCCTGGCGTTCGACTTCGAGTCGATGAACGAGCTGTGGTTCTACGACGCCAACGAGCCGGACGCCACGGCCGGTTACCGCAGGATCGTGGTGACCGAGGCCGACCACCCCTACCTGGCCGCCTGGTGGCCGCCGGGCCACGGCCTCGGCTACGAGCACGGTTTCACCCACCAGGCCCGCGACTTCGTCGAGGCGATCGCGGCCGGCACCGACCCGGAGCCAGGCTTCGAGTCCGGGCTGCATGTGCAGCGGGTGTTGGCCGCGGTCGAGGCGAGCGCCGCGAACGAGAGCCGCTACACCCGGATCGAATCCGAGCAATCCCCGCAGAACCCGTAAGGAGCTGAGCCGCGATGGCACGTCCCGTCACTCTGTTCACCGGTCAGTGGGCCGATCTGCCCTTCGAGGAGGTCTGCCGACTGGCGGCAGGCTGGGGCTACGACGGCCTGGAGATCGCCTGTTCAGGCGACCACCTGGAGATCGACCGGGCGGTGGCCGAGCCCGACTACCTGCCCGCCAAGAAGGCGCTGCTGGAGAGCCACGGCCTGAAGGTGTTCGCGATCTCGCACCACCTCGTCGGCCAGGCGGTCTGCGACCACCCGATAGACGAGCGGCACCGCGGGATCCTGCCCGGCAGGATCTGGGGCGACGGCGAGCCCGAGGGCGTGCGGCAGCGCGCGGCCGAGGAGATGCGGAACACCGCAAGGGTGGCGGCGGCGCTCGGCGTGAACACCGTGGTCGGGTTCACCGGCTCGTCCATCTGGCACACGGTCGCGATGTTCCCGCCGGTGCCGGCGGCGATGGTGGAGGCCGGGTACCAGGACTTCGCCGACCGCTGGAATCCGATTCTCGACGTCTTCGACGCCGAGGGGGTGCGTTTCGCGCACGAGGTGCACCCGAGCGAGATCGCCTACGACTACTGGACGACGCAGCGCGCCCTGGCGGCCGTCGACAACCGGCCGGCCTTCGGCCTGAACTACGACCCGTCGCACATGGTGTGGCAGGACCTGGACTATCTGGGATTCATCTCGGACTTCCGGGACCGGATCTACCACGTCGACCTCAAGGACACGAAGAAGCGGCTCAACGGCCGCAACGGGCGCATGGGTTCGCACCTCCCGTGGGCGGACCCGCGACGCGGCTGGGACTTCGTCTCGCTGGGCCACGGCGACGTGGACTTCGAGGGCATCGTGCGGGTGCTCAACGCGATCGGCTACGAGGGGCCCATCTCGGTGGAGTGGGAGGACGCCGGCATGGACCGCCTGATCGGCGCGCCCGACGCGCTGGCGCGCGTCCGTGAGCTGGTGGCCATCGAGCCGCCGGCGCTCGCCTTCGACGCGGCGTTCAACACCGGCGACTGAGCGACAGATACCACGGTAATATCGCATTATCTGTGCGATATTACCGTGGTGGCACCGGAACAGGGATTCCCGGCCAGCAAGCCTGAGCGGATCAATTCCCGTCTCCCGTCCCATCCATTCCGTTATACGGAGAATCGGTTTCCCGCTCACCGGACCCGGGATAAGCACCCTTGCCAGGAATTCCTGGAACGAAAGGGGAATCCCATGTCCGTGTTCCACGAAGAGGTCGGGAGACTGATCGCCGAGGGCGAGGCGCCGACCGGCCACGGCGGCGGCTCGGCGAAGAACGTCGGGATCCTGCTGCTCGTTAATCTGTTGTCCGCGAACCCGCGCAGGAACGAGCCCGTCGAGGACTCGTTCCACGGCGCGGTCCAGAACCTCGCCTGCGCGTCCGCGTTCTGAGGTTCGCGCCGAGATGTCCCTCACGCACCAGCCGACACCGGGCTCCGTCGAGGAGGCCACCGGCGCCCTGGCCGGCTCGCTGGCCAGGGCCCTGCGGGGCGCGTCCGACGGCGTCGGAGCTCGTCCCCACCTCGACTCCTGGGACCGGCGGGCCGGCGGCCTGGCCGCGATCCGGGTGCTGGGCGCCGACGTGCTCGCCCCGTTCCTGCTGACGGGTCAGCCCCTGCGGCAGGAGGAGGCTTGGCTGGTGCGGGCCGCGGTGCGGGACCATCCCGCACCGCGTGGCCACACTCCGGAGGCCGCCCTGTGGGGCGTGCGCGACACCGTCCTGACGGCGGCGCTCGCCCGGCTCGGGGTCGACGCCGCCGACTGGGAGGGGCTCGCCGAGCCCCGGCCCCCAGGACCACTGGCCGACGACTGGGTGACGCTCGCCGCCGACCTGGTCAGGCTCTCCACCGCGGCGCACCCCTCGCTCTACCCGGAGCTCCGCGGGCGGCTGCTCGACCGCCGCCTCGACGTGGCACGCGGCCTGGTGCGCGCGATGCTCCGCCGCGACCTGCTCAGCGCGGCCCGGCTGACCCGCTGGCTGCTGACGCTCGCCCCCGGGGAGTTGGCGTCCTCCACGCTCGACCACCTGGAGATCGCCGGCCGACACGATCCACGGGTGCGGTTCGAGGCCGCCATCGCCCGCCTTCTGAGCGACACCCGCTGAGAGGAGACAGCATGGACGCCACGGCGGTCCGCCTGGCCCAGCACGTCGGGGAGCGGGCCATGGACTGGCTCGGACGGCTGCGCACCAGCTTCGCGCTCGACCGCGACGTGCCCGACCACGACATCGGCGCCGACGCCATCAAGGCGCTCAGCGAACTCGCCCTGGCCGTCGGCGTGGTGGTCCGCGAGGCGGTGGCCGGGCCGCGCAGCGCCGACGCGGCGCGCTCCCTCCTGGACTTCGCCTGGCGGGAGTTCGACGAGGGCGCGCTGCTCTACCGCCTCCAGGCGCACACCCCGGCGGCCACCCACCCGGTGGAGATCTACTCGCACTTCGTCGCGGCCGGCCACCGGCACCCCCAACTCGACCGGCTGGCCGGCCACCTGCTGTCGCTGCGCGCCGCCTCGGTGGTCGAGCACGTGCCGAACCGGCGGCTCGCCGTCTGGGCCGCCGCCCGCCGGATCGGCGCCCGACCGCCGGGCGACCGGGAGGCGTTGCTCGCCGGGACCTGGCTCGGCGGCATGCCGGAACCGTGGATGATGGACGCCAACAACGCCTACGGCGTCACCCACACCGTCTTCCACCTCACCGACTGGGGCGAGGATCCGGCCGGCCTGCCCGAGCCGCTGTGCGACTACCTGCACCGCTGGCTGCCGGTCTGGGTCGAGGTGTTCCGCGAAACCCGGTTCTGGGACCTGCTGCTCGAGTTCCTGGTCGTCGGGGTCTGCCTGCCCGAGCCGATGTTCTTCCCCGAGGTCTGGGAGCGGGTCGCCGAGGCCCAGCGGCCGGACGGGATGATGCCGAACGGCCTGACCGCGCCGCCCGTCGAGCCCGAGCGCGCCTGGCTCAACCACCACCATCCGACCATCGTGGCCGTCGTCGCCGGCACCCTCACCGTCTCCCGGGCGCTGTCCGCCGCGACGGCAGGCGGGAGCCGGGCATGAGCGACCCGGCCACCACCGCGGGGCTGCTGAGCAGGCACATCGGCGCACTCGTCGCCGATCGGCACGCCCCGGCCGCGGTCGGCGCCGCGATCCGCGGCGCCGACCAGTCGGTCGCGGTCGCCGGTGACCGGCTCCGGCCGCGTCGCGCCCGCCGGCACCGCGACCGGCACCCGGTGGCTCCCGACACGCTGTTCGCGCTCGGCTCGCTCACCAAGACGTTCACCACGCTGCTGCTCGCCGAGCTCGTGGCGCGCGGCGAGGTGGCCTACGACGACCCGATCGAGCGCTTCCTACCGCCCGGTGCCGCCCCGCGCCCCGGGCCCGGCGCCCCGCGCACCCTGGTCGACCTCGCCACCCACAGCGCCGGGCTGCCCAGGCTGCCTGGCAACCTCTACCCGCGGGCGCTGCGTCAGTGGCGGACGGACCCGTACGCCGCCTACCGCCCGCTCGACCTCTACCGGGCCACCACCCGGCTGCCGAGGAGCCCGCGGCGCGCCACCGTCCGCTACTCCACCTTCGGCGTCGGCCTGTTGGGCCAGCTGCTCGCCAACGCCGTCGGCATCGGCTACGCCGACCTGCTGACCGAGCGGGTGCTCCGCCCGCTCGGGATGCGGGACACACTGGTGCCCGACGAGCCGACGCTGACCGAGTTGGCGGCGCACGGCCACCGCCACGGCCGGCCGGTCCCGCACTGGCGTTTCGACGCGCTCGCGCCGGCCGGGGCGCTCTACTCGACCGCCGCCGACATGCTGCGCTACCTACGGGCCCAGATCTCCCCGGCCACCGTCGCGGCGGCCGCGCTCTCCTCGGCCGTCGTCGACTCCCAGTGGCCCAGGCGGGCGCACCGGCGCGGCCCCAACGGGATCGGGCTCGGCTGGGACATCCGGGTGGTGGAGGGCCGCACCCTGCTCTGGCACACGGGCGGCACCGGCGGCTTCACGGCGTTCATCGGCTTCAGCCCGGACGCGGAGGCCGGCGTCGTGGTGCTGGCGAACACCCGGCCCACCCGCGCCCAGCCGGTGCTCCGCGCCGGCCGCCGGCTGTTCCGCGCGCTGGCCCTGCCGTGAGCCCGGCCGCCGGGGTGGCGGGGCGGGTCAGCGCCCGGTGGTGCCGTCGGCGAGTTCGCGGAGGATGTCCGCGTGGCCCGCGTGGCGGGCGGTCTCCTCGATCAGGTGGGTGAGTGCCCAGCGCGCGCTCGGTCCCTGGCGGAGCAGCGGCGCGCCGAGGTCGGCGCAGCCGTCGAGCACCCGGTTGGCCCGCTCGACGGTCGCCAGGTACCGGGCGACGACGTCGGCGACGCCGTCCGCCGGGTCGGGCCTGAAGGTGGCCTGCCAGTCGGTGACCCGCGCGCCGAGGAACGTCGCGCTCTCGACGGCGATCAGGTGGTTGAGCAGGCCGAGCAGGCTGGTGCCCGAGTCCACCGCCGGGGTCCTGGCCTGGGGTTCCGGGGCGCCGTCGACCTTGGCGGCGATCGAGGCGCGCAGGTAGTCGAGGAAGCCGCGCAGCACGTCGGCCTCGTTGTTCGCGGTGCGGGGCGGCGGGGTGTCGCGCCGCGCCCGGCGGGGCGCCATCAGGCGTCCCTGCGGACGAGGAGGACGTGGTCGACGACCTCGGCGGTGCGCCCGTCGGGACCGACCGCGATCCGGCGCGGGGCGTCGGCGCGTTCGACCGTCCACCGGGAAGGGGGGAGCCGCAGCCCGGCCGCGACCTCCTCGGGCGTCGGGTAGCGCACGTCCGGGTCCTGGTTCCACGACCACGGCGCGGTCGATCCGTGGTCCACGACCAGGAGGCGGCCGCCGGGCCGCAGCAGGTGGGCGGCGGAGCGGAGGACGGCCGGCCGGTCCTGGGCGTAGGGGGTGTGGAGGTAGTGGGCGGTGACCAGGTCGAACTCGCCGCCGGGGAACGGGTCGCGGGCGTCGTGCGGCGCGGCGGTGATCCGGTCGCCGAGGCCGCGGGCGCGGGCCAGCTCCGTGAGCCGGGCGACGGCCACCGTCGAGACGTCGAGGGCGGTGACCCGCCAGCCCCGGCCGGCCAGCCACAGGGCGTCGCCGCCACCACCGCATCCGAGGTCCATCGCGTCCCCCGGGGGCAGCGCGCCGACCACCTCGACGAGCCGGTCGTTCGGCCGCGGGTCGGCGGGTGCCGGCCGCGCCGCGTAGATCTCGTCCCAGTACCGTGCCGCCTCGACGCGCTCCATGGTCTTCCCTTCTCCGGCGCTTCCTGGCGGCCAGTCTCGGCCGGCGGGGCGCGGAGTGGCGCGGGTTCATGCCGTTTCGGCAAGCTGTCCCCATGAGTCCTCAGGTGGAAGACGTCCTGGACGCGGTCGGACCGCGGCTGCGGGCGCTGCGGCACGCCCGCGGCGTCACCCTCGCCGAGCTGTCCCTGGCCACCGGGGTGTCGGAGAGCACCCTGTCCCGCCTGGAGGGCGGTCTGCGCCGGGCGACCCTCGACCTGCTGCTGCGGCTCTCGGAGTTCTACGACGTGCCGCTCGACGATCTGGTGGGCGCCCCGCGCGCCGGCGACCCGCGGGTCCATCTGCGGCCGATCCGGCGGTTCGGTATGACGTTCCTTCCGCTGTCCAGGCGGCCGGGCGGAACGCAGGCGTTCAAGTTGATCATCCCGGCCAGGTCGGTGCCGGCCGAACCGACGCCTCAGACCCACGAGGGCTTCGAGTGGCTGTACGTGCTGAGCGGCACGCTGCGGCTGGTGGCCGGCGAGCGCGATCTGACGCTCGGGGCGGACAGCGTCGCCGAGTTCGACACCGCGGTGCCGCACTGGCTGGGCAGCGCGGACGGCGGCGCGGTGGAGCTGCTCGTCCTCTTCGACACCCAGGGGGTGCGGGCCCACGTCCGCGGCGACCGCGCCCGACCGGCCGGTTAGGTCCTGTCCTCCAGCCGCCGGCCCTCGATGTCCGGGTCGGGCACCAGCCGGCCGAACCACCCCGGGTGGTACCAGATCCGGGCGCCGGCGATGGCCATCACGGCCGGCACCAGGGTCAGCCTGACCACGAACGCGTCGAGCAGCACGCCCACCGCGAAGGCGAAGCCGATGGCCTTGATGGTCGGGTCGTCGCTGGCCATGAAGGCCACGAAGATGGAGAACATGATGAGCGCCGCCGCCGTCACCACCCGGGCCGCGAGCCCGGTGCCGCGTGCCACGGCCGCCCGCTCGTCCTCCTTGGTGCCGGCCGGGCCGACCTCGCCGTGTGCCTCCTTGATCCGGGAGACGACGAACACCTCGTAGTCGCTGGAGAGTCCGAAGATGATGGCGAGCATGATGATCGGCAGGAAGCTGATGGTCTCGGTCGGCGTGATGCCGAACAGGTGCTCGCCCCAGCCCCACTGGAACATGGCGACCTGCGCGCCGAACGCGGCGGCCACCGAGAGCAGGAAGCCGACGACCGACTTGAGCGGCACCAGAAAGGTCCGGAACGCGAACGTCAGCAGCACGAAGGCGAGTCCGACCACCACGACCAGGAAGACCGGCAGCGCGCCGGAGAGTTTGGCGGAGACGTCGATGTTGGACGCGGTGGTGCCGCCGACCGTCACGTGGGCGCCGGTGCCGGCGGCCACCTCCCCCCGGTGGTCCCTGATGCGGTGCACCAGGTCGGCGGTGTCCGGGTCGTTGGGGCCGGTCGAGGGCACGGCCTCGACCACGGCGACGTCGTCGCGGGTCGCGATGGTCCTGGCGGAGACGACGCCCCGCTGTTTCCCCACGGCCTCGGCGATCCGGTCGACGTTCCGGTCGCCCCGCACCCCGTCGGCGACCACGAGCAGCGGCCCGTTGGCGCCGACGCCGAAGCCGTCGGAGATCAGGTCGTAGGCCCGGCGCTGGGTTTCCGAGGTGGGCTTGGCCGAGCCGCTGGGCAGGCCGAGCTGCAACTGGGTGGCGGGGATGGCGAGTACGCCGAGCAGCACCACCCCGCCGACCAGCATCGGCACCCGGTGGCGCACCACGAACCGGGCCCAGGCGGCGCCCCTGGTGCGCTCCGGGTGTTCGGCCGCGGTCCTGGCCACCCGTTCCGTCCAGCCGGGCCGCCCGGGCAGCCGGAGGAAGCGGACGACGCGGTCGCCGGCGAAGCCGAGCACGGCGGGCAGCAGCGTCAGCGCGATCGCCATGGCCACCAGGACGGCGGCCGCGGCGCACAGGCCCATCACGGTGAGGAAGGGGATGCCCACCACGGAGAGCCCGCAGAGCGCGATGATCACGGTGAGCGCGGCGAACACCACCGCGCCGCCGGCCGTGCCGGCCGCCATGCCCGCCGAGTCCTCGCCGTCCATCCCGGCCAGGAGGTTGTTGCGGTGCCGGAAGAGGATGAACTGGCCGTAGTCGATGCCGCAGGAGAGGCCCAGCATGATGGCGACGGTGGTGGAGGCCGACGCGATGTTCACGAACGCGGCGAGCGCGGTCACGCCCATCAGGGTGGTCAGCACCCCGAGCACCGCGGTCACGATGGGCACGCCGGCGGCCACCGGCGCGCCGAAGGTGATCAGCAGGATCACCAACGCGACCAGCAGGCCGACGATCTCCGGCGTCTCGGAGACCTCGGTGCGCCAGCCCGGGTAGACGCTGCCGGAGTACTCGACCCGCACGTCCGCGTCGTGGGCCGGCCACACGGCGCGTTCCACGTCGTCGAGCGTGGACTCGCGGACCTCGCCAGGCTCCTCGGTGAAGTCCACGCTGCCGAGCGCCACCCGCTCGTCGCGCGAGACGGCGTGGGCCTGGAACGGGTCGGAGACGGCGCCGACCTGCGGCACGTCGCGCAGCCGCCGCATGGTCTTCTCGATGGCGGCCCGCTGCCGGTGGTCGGTGACCTTGGTGTCCCCGTCGGTGGCGAAGACGACCTGGGCGGATCCGCCGCCGAAGGCGGGCAGTTCGCGCTTGAGCAGGTCGGTGGTGCGCTGGGACTCGGTGCCGGGGATGGTGAAGACGTCGTTGGTCTGTCCGCCGCTGCCGATGGCCAGCGCCACCATGGTCGCCGCGAGCAGCAGCCACCCGCCGAGGACGAGGCGCCGCCGCCGATAGGCCCACCGGCCGAGCCTGAACAGTACGTGGGACATCGCGCTTCCTCCTGGCCGGCGGCGGACGGAGTGACCGGGAGTGCGCGTCCGGTCACCGGTCGATCCTTCACCTGGGCCGCTGGGCACGCGCTCCGCGACACGCACGGCCGGCACGTGGGAGAATCCCTCTTCTTGTCATGCCCATGAATCTCCGCCCTGGAGGACGCCATGAGCACCGCCCGCACCACCACCCCCTTCAGACGCCTCGTCATCACGCTGGCCGCGCCACTGCTCGCCGCCCTCGGCCTGGCGCTGCCGGCCCAGGCGGAACCGGCGCCGCCGACCGCGTTCACCGCGCACCAACTCGACGCCGCGAGCGACGCGGTGCTCGCCGCCGACGTCGCGGGCACCGCCTGGGCCGTCGACCACGCCGCCGGCACCGTGCGGGTCACCGCGGACGCCACCGTCTCGGCCGCCGACCTCGCGCACCTGCGGAGCACGGCGGGGCCGCTGGCGGACGCGCTGACCGTCGAGCACACGCCCGGCACCCTCACCCCGCGGCTGCGGGGCGGCGAGGCCATCTACTCGGGCTCGGGCACCCGCTGCGCCGTCGGCTTCAACGTCCGCTCGAGCAGCGCCTACTACTTCGTCACCGCCGGCCACTGCACCGCGCTCGCCAGCACCTGGTACAGCGGGCCGTCAATCGGCACCCCGGTCGGCGAGACCGCCGGCACCAGCTTCCCGAACGACGACTACGGGCTCGTCCGCTACACCACCCCCCCGTCGCCCTGGCCGCCCGGGATCATCTGCAACGGCGTGCCGGTGCCGATCACCGGCGTCGGCAGCCCCGCCGTCGGTTCGAGCGCCACCTTCTCGGGACCGGTCAGCGGCTGCCGCTCGGGCACCGTCCTCAGCGTCAACACGTCCATCAACTACGGCGGCGGCGACATCGTCAACGGGCTGATCCGCACGAACATCTGCGTCGAGGGTGGCGAGAGCGGCGGCCCGCTGTTCACCTCAGGCGGCCTCGCGCTCGGCATCCTCTCCGGCGGCAGCGGCAACTGCGCCGTCGGCGGCACCAGCTACTTCCAACCCATCGGAGAGGTCCTCAACAGGTACGGCCTGACCCTGCCCTAACCTGGCGTTATGCCTGAACTGCCCGATGTCGAGGAATTCCGGCGCGTCCTGGCGTCCTGTGCCCAGGGCCGCCGGATCGAGCGGGTCCAGGTCGCCGACGCCGGCGTACTGCGCGGGGTGACGGCCCGCCGGCTGGGCAGGGAGCTGACCGGCCGCACCCTGGCCGAGCCGCGCCGGCACGGCAAGTGGCTGCTCGCCCCCACCGAGGAGGGTCCGGTGGCCCTCTTCCACTTCGGCATGACGGGCGGCCTGCACTGCGACCCGGCCGACGCGCCGCCCACCCCGCACGACCGGGTCACCCTCACCCTCGACGACGGCCGCCGGCTCCGCTACCGCGACCAGCGCAAGCTGCGCGGCATCTGGTTCGCGGCCACATCCGCCGAGGTGGACCGGCTGCTCGCCGACCAGGGCCCCGACGCGCTGGCGCTCGCCCCTGGCGAGCTGGCCGACCTGCTGGCCGTCCAGCGCCGCCGGGTCAAGGCGGCGCTCCTCGACCAGTCGACGGTCGCCGGCCTCGGCAACCTGCTGGCCGACGAGATCCTCTGGCAGGCGCGCGTCCACCCGGCCCGCCGGGCCGTCGACCTGTCCACGGCGGAACGGCGCCGGATCGACGCGGCGACCCGGGACGTGCTGCGCCGGGCGGTCCCCGCCGGCCACGTCCCCACCGAGGGCCGCTGGCTCACCGCCCGCCGCGACTCGCCGGCCGCCGGCTGCCCGCGCTGCGACACCACCCTCGCCCACGGCCGGGTGGCCGGCCGCACCACCCTCTGGTGCCCGCACTGCCAACCGGAGTAGGCCCTGGGGCGCCGGGCGCGGGGAGCGCGCTTCCGCACGCCTCCTTGCTGTCGGTGACGGGCGGGCATCACCCGGTTGTAGGGTTCACGCAGCCGGGAGGGCGCCATGGGTGGCAAGCACGGCGATGGCAAGAACGGCGAGGAAGGCGACAAGCAGCAGTCCCCGCGCGAGAGCGACAGCAAGTGGCCGGGGCCGGTCACGCCGCCGTCGCCGCCGGGCCCGCCTGAAGGGCGGTAGACGGAAGGGACCCCTTCGAATGACCACCATGCGGCGGCTCGTCGAGGCCCTGCGGGACAGCGGATCGCTCCCGCCCGAGTGGGAGGACTCGGTCGCCACCGTGGACCGGGCCGGGTTCGTCCCCGACGTCTGCCCGGGGCTCGATCGCACGGTGGACGAGGAGGAGTGGCTGGCCACCGTCTACGACGACCGGTCGGTGGTCACCCAGGTGGACGACGGCGCCGACGGCGGGCGGGGCTTCCCGACGTCCTCGTCGTCCCAACCGTCCCAGATGCTGGAGATGTTGGAGCTGCTGAACGTCCAGGAGGGGCAGCGGGTCCTGGAGATCGGCACCGCCACCGGCTACCACGCCGCGTGGCTGTGCCACCGGCTCGGCTCGGACCACGTCACGTCCGTCGAGATCGACGAACGGCTGCACGACCAGGCCCGCCACAGCCTCGCGGCCGCCGGATACGCGCCCCGGCTGGTCGTCGGCGACGGCGCGAAGGGCTGGGTGGCCGGCGCGCCCTACGACCGCGTCATCAGCACGTGCACGCTGCGGGAGATCAGCCCCGAACTGCTGGCCCAGACCCGCGACGGCGGGCGGATCGTCACGCCGTTCGGCAGCAGCTTCCACTCCTACTCCTACCTCACGCTCGACGTTCGAGACGGCGTGGGAACCGGCCGGTTCTCCGGCCAACCGTCGTTCATGTGGTCCCGCCCCCAGGCCGGCCGGCGGGCCGACCTCGCCGACGTCCACCACGGCGAGCGCGGCGCCCTGGGCACCACCGACCTCGACCCGAACGAACTCAACGCGCCGGACGCGATGTTCGCGATCTCGCTGACCGTCACGGACGCCTGGCCGGAGGTCACCTGGGAGGACGACGGCTCCGGCGAGTGGACGTACTGGCTGCTCGCCGACGACCGCCGCTCCTGGGCCAGGGTGGAGTACGTGCCAGGCCGCGCCGAGTTCGCGACGGAGCAGCACGGCCCTCGCCGGCTCTGGGACGAGGTGGCGGCGGCACACCGCCGCTGGAAGTCGCTCGGCTCCCCCGCGCGTTCGCGGTACCGCCTCACGGTGACGGCCGAGGGCCGGGCCGTGGATCTCGCCCCGCGCGAGCCGACTGGCTAGCCTGGGCACGTGGGTGCGCCCGAGTTGGTCCTCAGCGTGGTCGGCACGCTCGCCGGCGTGCTCGGCACCTACTTCGGATACCTGGGCGTCCGCAGGACCAGGCGGCGGCCGGCCCCCGTCCCGCCGGTGGTCCCGCCGGCCTCCGGGGCCTACGACGCGTTCGTGGCCTACGGCGACGACGACCGGGACTGGGTGCGGGAGTTCGCCCGGCGGCTGACCGCGGCCGGGGTGCGGGTGGCGTACGACGAGGTGGTGGCGCGGCCCGGCGGGGTGCGGGTGCACAGCCTGGAGCAGGGCATCAGGGACGCGGCGCACGGCCTGCTGGTGTTCGGCCCCACCGCGTTGGCCGGCGGCTGGGTGCGGCAGGAGTACCACGCGCTGATGCAGCGGTCGATCGAGACCGGCCGGCTGTTCGTGCCGGTGCTGATCGGTGACGCGGAGCTGCCCGAGTTCGCCGCCACCCGGTTCGCGGCCGACTTCCGGGGCGTGGACGAGGCGACGTACGCCCGCCGCCTCGACGAGGTCGTGCGGGCGTTGCGCGCGTCATGACGGGTCGCCGCCGGCGTCCCCCTCCTTCGGCAGGGCGGGCGGCCTGGCCTGTAGCTTGGCCCGGTCGATCAGGTCGAGGGCGCGCTGCACGGGCAGGAAGCGGAGCAGTTCGTCGGCGTTGCCGCTGACCACTTCGGGCACCTTCATCACCTTCAGCTCGGCGAGGAACAGCCGCATCGCCACGGTGTCCTGCCCGAGCAGCTCGATCTCCCGCTCCAGGACGGCCGCGTCCAGTTGCCGCTGCCGCTTCTCGGTGCGCTGCTCGATCTCCCGGATGCGCGACAGCCGTTCGGCGTTCTCCTCCTGCTCGGCGAGCTCCTGGCCGCGCATCCGCGCCACGAAGATCCGCTGCCGGATCGCGTCGAGCTCCGGTTCCTCGGCCTCCGCGAGGCCCATGTTGGTGGCCTCGGCCCGCACCGACCAGGCGGCCAGCGCGTTGCGGACCTGGGCCGCCAGGTCGGTCCGGTTGCTGGCGTGTTCGGTGAGGAAGTCCTCGACGGTCGAGGAGGCGGCGATGGCGTTGAAGTACGTCTCGACGGTGCTGCCGAGCACCCGCTCCACGAAGCGCTGGACCGGCACCGGATCGTCGACCAGGCCGCCGAGGCCCGAGGTCGTGGTGTCGCCGCCGAACTTGCTGACCAGCAGGGGCGCGGCGGCCTCGGGGATCTGGAGGTTCTGGGAGAGCTCGACGTTGAGCCGGTAGCCCTGGATGTTGACCGTGATCGGCAGCAGTTCCGCGTCGTAGCGGCTGGCCTTGGCGCTGTCCCGCTTCGTCCACTCCAGGGACAGCAGCCGGGTGGGGATCAGCAGCACCCGCACGAACCAGGGGTTGACGGCGTAGACCGAGCCCTCGGTCAGGGTCTCCCGCTGCACGCCGCGCCGCCCGCCGCCGGCCAGGAACACCCAGGGCAGCCGGAAGTTGCGGTGTCCTGGCACGACGGGCCCGACCTGTTCCTCGTCGGCCGGCTGCTGGTCGCCGTCCAGGACCACCACGACGCCGGTGTGTCCGACGGGGATCGAGATCGTCCTGAGGTGCCTCGCGGTCAGGCCGTCGTCGCGGAGGCCGTGGCCCGAGCGGCGGCCAGGGCCGACCGTCTCGGTCGTGACGACGTCGAAGAGCCGCGGGTTGATGTCGTAGTAGGTGCCGCCGGTGAGGATGGCGAGCTGCCTGCCCTGCTCCCCGCCGCCGCGCAGGAACGCGTCGCCGTTCTGGAAGTTGTCGCACTCGACGAAGCGCCCGAACGGCCGGTCGGGCGGTCTGACCCGGCCGTCCCGCGCGATGACCAGGCCGACGGTGCCCTCGGGGACGTGGGTGCGCCGCACCGTCTCCACGGTGAACAGCGCCGTGTTGATGTGGTACGTGGCGTCGCCGGCGAGGGTGGCGACCTGCTGCCCCTGCTCGCCGTGGGCGAGCAGGAACCGCTCCCCGTCCTGGAAGTTGTCGCAGTCCACGGCGCGGCCGAGCGTGCGGTCCGGCGGCCTGGCCATGCCGTCGCGGGCGGTGACCAGGCCGATGTGGCCGGCCGGCACCCGCGTCGCGTCGACGAACTCGACGGAGTAGCGCACCGGGTCGAGCCAGTACGTCCGGCCGGAGACCAGGCCGCGGGCCTGCACGCCCCGCGCGTCCTCGGGGGTCACCCACCTGAACCGCCCGTCGCCGCGGCCGAACCGCCTGGTCACGATGCCGACCCGGCCGGCCGGCACCAGCCGGCGGGACGCCACGGCCAGCCAGCCGGCGCCGGCCGCAAGGCCGACGAGCACCACGAGGAACACCACCGCCATCACGCCACCTCCCCCTTCCACTCCCGCAACCGCGCGTGCACGGCGAGCACGGTCTCGGTCCACTGGTCATACCAGTCCAGGTACTGCTCGCACTGCGGGTTCCGCAACGTCGGGTAGCGGCCGGGCCCGCCCCCGGCGGTGAACTCGGCGTACCGCGGCACCGTCTCGTCGGGCGAGCCGCGCCAGCCGTAGGCCACCGAGAGTGCGAGGAAGTCCGCGTGCCGGCCGCGGCCGGTCAGCGCGGCCCGCCCCTGCTGGGCCAGGAAGCCGTGCCGGCCGTCGGTCGCGGCCGACCAGGCCGCGTCGATCTCGGTGAGCAGCGCGGCCGGCAGCCGCTGGCCGTCGCGCCGCCGCAGCCAGCCGCTCTCCTGGCGGCCGGCGGCGGCCAGCAGCAGCGTGGTGGTGAGCAGGTCGGCGTGCGCGTACTCCCGCTCGGCGAGGAACTGCCGCAGCCTGCCGAGCGGTTCCTCGCCGGGCGCGGGCCCGGGGCCCGGCGGCCGCGGCCTGGGCGGTGGCGGGGCCGGCGGTGGCGCGGGCGGTCCTTCGACGCCCGCGAGGCGGCGTAACAGGCGCAGTTCGGGGTCGCCGGGCAGCGCGCCCCCGCGCGCGTCGAAGTACCAGCTGCTCGCCAGCAGGTAGTGGCGGTCCCCGTCGAGCAGGACGGGGAAGAACTCCCTGCCGTGCCGCTGCCCCTCCAGGATCTCCCGGGTGAGGTCGGCCGAGTCCTGCGCGGCGTCGGACATCAGCACGATGACGGCGAGCGCCTGCCGCAGCTGTTCCCTGATCCGCCAGAGGTAGTCGTCACCCCAGGTGAGGCGCCCGATCGTCCAGACCGCGAGCTCGCGCTCCCGCAGGTGCGTCGCGAGGCGCTCCCCGTAGTCGGCGTCCGAACGCGCGTAGCAGATCACCAGGTTGGGTTCGGTCGGCGCGGCCGGTGGCGGCCGGCTGGCGGCCCTGGTGGCGTCGAGGACCTCGGGCGAGGGGCCTGGCGCGGCGCTCGGCTCGCCGTCGAGGAGCAGGCTGGCCAGCTCCGCGACCTTCGCCTCCAGGCGGCCCGCGTCCAGCGCGCGGAAGTCCATGGGGACGCGGGTGGCGGCGAAGGGCGGCAGCTCCGCGTCGCCGTAGAGGACGGGGATCAGCCGCAGCCCGCGCTCGACGGAGGCGTGGAGCAGCGCGGCGTACTCCTGCCACAGCCACGGCTCGTCGCGGGCGGCCGGGCTGAGCACCTGGATGCCGGTGGTGGCCCGCCGGATCGCCTCCTCGACGGCGTGGACGACGATCTGGCCGGGCCGCAGCGTGCACCGGTCGTGGAGCACCCGCACGCCGTGGGCGCCGAGCCGGCCGGCCAGGGCCCGGGCCCACTCCGCGTCGGCCTCGGCGTACGAGATATAGACGTCTGCCAATCTGCCCTCCCCCGACGGCTCGCCCGCAGAGAATGGGCGCTGTGTGGTGGACGCGCCAGCGCCGGTGCGGAGTTCCTGGCCGTGGTCGAGCCCACCGCGAGTATGGCGGGCGGAACAGAGGTGGGAAAGGGGGCGTGGCGGGTGCGGGCGGAGTGGGCCGACCAGCTGTTACGCGAGGTGGGGCGGCAGGCGGTGCTCGAGGCCGGTCCTGACGTGGGCGGGGTGCTCGAGTGGTTGGGGCGGCGGATCGGGGCCGAGGCCGCCCTGGTCGGCCCCGACGGGGCCGTGGAGGTGGCGACCGGCGGGTTCCCGCCGGGGCTGCCAGGAGCGCTCGGTCCGCTGCTCGGCCGGCTGGCCGGGGGCGAGATGGCCGCGGCGGCCACCGAGGTCGACGGGTGGTGGCTGCGGTGTGAGGGGCTGGGGCAGGAGCTGCCGCGCCGGGTGCTGCTGGTGGCGGGGGCCCGGGCGCCGGAGCCGGAGGCCGGCCGGCTGATCTCGCGGACGGGCGGCCTGATCACACTGTTACGGGGCCTCGCCGAGGCGCGGTCGGCGGCCGGCGCGTACCACCGGAAGGCGGCGCAGGTGCGACTCGCCGTCTTCATGGCGCTGATGGCGGGCGATCCGACGCTCGCCAGGCGGGTGACGGCCGGCGGGACGCCGGCGCTGCTCCACGCCGATTCGCTGCGGGTGCTGCTGCTGCGCTGCGAGCCGGACGAGCGGGACCGGCTGGCCCAGCGGTACCAGGACCCGGCCGGTTTCCACGGCCCCGGGCTGCTGGTGCGGTGCCCGGTCTACGAGGAGCACCTGATCTGCCTGGTCCCCGAGGGGTCAGGCGGCGGCGGCGAACTCCACGCGCGGCTCGCCGCGTTGGTGCGCGAGCGTCCGGGATACGCGCTGGGGTTCAGCGCCGCGCTGCCCCAGCGGGCCACCGCCGAGGCGTACGACCAGGCCAGGCACGCCCTGGCGGTGGCCCGCAACTCCCGGGAGCGGATGGCGGGTTACCAGGGGCAGGGGCCGTTGGAGGCGCTGCTGCCGAGCGAGCAGGCCCAGGCATGGGCGCGGTCGTTCCTGCGGCCGTTGGGCGCGGCCCCGAAGCTGACGGTCGACGTGACCCGGCTGGCGCTGACGTTCCCCAGGGCCGGCGTGGCGCGGCTGTTGGGCATCAGCCGCAACACGGTCACCGCGCACCTCAGGGACGTCGAGCGGATCCTGGGTCTCGATCTGCGGGACGTCGGCTCGCGGGCGGCGCTCGCGCTGGCGTTGGCCGTCGACGTCCCGCGGGCCGGCGAGGACGCGGATCCGCCGCGCACCTTGGAGGAGTTGCTGCGGACCCCGGCCGCGGTCGCCTGGGCGCGAGCCCTGCTCGATCCGGTGCGGCACTCGGAACACCGCGAGTTGCGGGCCACGTTGAGCGCCTGGATCGACGCCGACACCGACGCGCGGCTGGCCGCGCACCGCCTCGGGATCAGCCGGAACACGGTGCGCTCACGGCTCCGGGCGGCGGAACGGCTGCTCGGCCGCGACCTGTTGAGCACCGGGGCCGGTGTGCACGACCTGGTGCACGCGCTGCGCGCCACCGCGCCGTCCTGACCGGTGGTGCGCCGTGCCCAGTCCCGCGGCCGAATTGGGCGGCGTGCACGGTGGCCGCCCCCCTTTCCGGCCTTCTAGTTTTGTGGTGCGGCCGCGGTCCAGCCCGGTTCGAGACACCTCGGGGGAGGGTTGGACAACGGTCAGGGGGAGACCGGCCCGGGCGCGCCTAGGGAGCGCCCGGGCCTTCGCACGGCCGCCGGCATGCCCCGCGCGCCCCGGCGGCGCTCCCGCGCCACCTCGGCCACGCGCGTACGCGCCGCCAGTCGGGTTATCCATCGTCGGTGACGAAGGACCACGGTCCGTCGAGCCGAGGAAGGCTGCTGACGTGCGCGTTCTCTCCACCGTGATGGGTTCCCCCTCCCACGCCCGGGCCCAACTGCCGCTGCTACGGGCCCTGCTCGGGGCCGGTCACCAGGTTCGGGTGGTCTGCTCGGCGCGGCTGTCGCCGGTCCTCGCGGACGACGACGTCCCGGTCGTCGAGACCGCCCCCGTCCCCCGTGAGGTCTTCGACGACCGCGTCAGGTACCTCGCCGACCTCACCGAGCCGCGCGCCATGGCCGCGCTGCTCGCAGACGCCCGCCTGCCGGACACGTTCGCGGTGGTGAGCGCCGTGGCCCGGGAGTTCCCGCCCGACCTGATCATCAGGGACGGCGCCGACGTGGCCGGTCTGCTGGTGGCCGAGAAGCTCGGCGTGCCGCACCTGTCGGGCCCCTCGGGGTGGAGCAACGTCCTCGACCCCGCGCTCGCGTTGCCGGCGCTCAACGCGCTGCGGGAGCAGGTGGGGCTGCCGACCGGTGACGACCCGCTCGCCCTGGTCAGGTTCGGGCGGGTGGACTGCGTCCCCGAGGAGTTCTCCTTCGCCGCGCACCTGCCGACCAGCCACCGCTACCGCCAGTCGGCCACCGTGGAGCGCGGTCCCGCGCTGCCGGCGTGGCTCGGCCGGCTGCGCACGGACCGGCCCATCGTCTACGCGGCGATCGGGACCGCCCTGCCGATGTTCCTGGCGGCGGACGCGAGCGGGAGCGGCTCCGTCCCCATCCCCGGGGTGGCGGATCCGGCGACCACGCTGCGGGCCATCGTGGACGGGCTGGCCGAGGTGGAGTGCACGGCGGTGGTGTCCACCAGCGGGGTTCCGGTCGGCGGGCTGCGGCCGGCACCCCATGTGCACCTCGTCGAACGGGTGCCGCAGCCCCTGCTGTTGGAGGAGGTGGACCTGTTCGTCACGCACGGCGGGTACAACAGCATCCGGGAGTCGATCCGCACCGGCACCCCGGTGGCCGTGCTGCCGCAGTTCGGGGACCAGCCGCACAACGCGCGGCGCGCCGTGGAACTCGGCCTCGGCTCCCGGGTGGAGGCGCCGACCCCGGACACGATCGCCGACCACTGCCGGCGGCTGCTCGCCGATCCGGCCGTCCGGCGGCGGGCCAGGCGGGCGCGGCTCGCCTCCCTGGCCCTGCCCCCGGTCGAGGCGGCCGCCGACGACCTGGCCGAGCTGGTGGCCGGCGCGGCGGCGTGACGTCGTCGACTCCGGGCCGCGTTCTCAGGCGGCCAGTTCGGCGACCGCGTCGACGAGCCGGGTGATGTGCTCCTCGGGGGTACCGGCGCCGAAGCTGACCCGGAGCGCCTGGAGCGGCCCGTCGCAGTCCTCGACGGAGTCGGCTGAGGCGCCGAGCAGCCTGCGGACCAGCGGCTGGGCGCAGAACATCCCGGAGCGGACGCCGATGCCGTGGCGCTCGGAGAGTTCGACGGCGAGCTGCCCGTTGTCGCGGCCGGCGACGGTGAACGAGGCGACGGCGACGCGGTCGGCGGCGGGCCCGAAGAGGGAGAGTTCGGTGACGCCGGGGACGGCGGCCAGGCCGTCGCGCAGCCGGGCGAGGAGCCACTGCTCGTGGGCGACCAGGGTCTGGTGGCCGGCCTCGGTCAGCGCCCGGCAGGCGGCGGCGATGGCGAAGGCGCCGATGACGTTGGGCGAGCCGGCCTCGTGCCTGGCCTCGTCGGTGGCCCACCGCACGGCGAGGCCGCCGTCGGCGCGCCGGTTGACGACCCGGGTGGCGCCGCCGCCGGCCAGGTAGGGCTCGCCGCCGGCCAGCCAGTCGGCGCGGCCGGCCAACACGCCGGCGCCGAAGGGCGCGTAGAGCTTGTGGCCGGAGAACGCCACCCAGTCCACGTCGAGTTCGCGGACGCTGACCGGGCGGTGCGGGGCGAGCTGGGCGGCGTCGAGCACGATCCGGGCGCCGTGCCGGTGGGCGGCGGCGGCGAGTTCGGCGATCGGCCAGAGCTCGCCCGTGACGTTGGAGGCGCCAGTGACGCAGAGCAGCGCGGGGCCGCCGCTGAGCGTCGCCAGGGCCGACTCGGCGAGGGCGACGGCGTGTTCCGGCGATTCAGGCGCGTCGAGGTAGGTGACGTGGTGGCCGTGGTGGGCCCAGGGCAGCAGCGCGGCGTGGTGCTCGGTCTCGAAGACGAACACCCGGCTGCCGGCGGGCAGCGCGGCGGCGAGCAGGTTGAGCGAGTCGGTGGTGGAGCGGGTGAAGACGACCTGGTCGGCCGGGCGGCAGTCGAGGAAGCGGGCGACGGTCTCGCGGCTGCGCTCGAACAGCTCGGTGGAGAGCCGGGAGAGGTGCCCCGTGCCCCGGTGCACGCTGCCGTAGTAGGGCGCGTACTCGGCGACCTCCTCCCACACCCGGCGCAGCACGGGGGCGCTGGCCGCGTAGTCGAGCGCCGCGTACTCGATGTCGCCGCCGGTGGCGAGCGGGGCGCGCACGCCGGCGCTGAGCACGTCGAGGGTGGCGGGGGTGGTGGGGGCACAGCTGGTGGTCATGACGACGTCTCCCTGGGCAGGCGCGACCGTGGGCCGGGCGGGCGGCCGGCGGCGCGAGAAGGCGAGGAAAGGGAATCGGGAAAGGAAAGGGGGTGAGGGGTGAAAGGGCGAGGGGGGAGCGTGACGCTCTACCGCATTCGCATTCGCACGAGGGACTCCTCCTGGGCCGCACTTGCCGCGAGCCCTGCTGCTCGCGGCCCGGTCATCACCCGGGGCACCCCGCCACGACGGAGGGTTGCCGGACAGCGGGCCGGGGCCGTTGTCGCTGTCACTCGTGACCTCGCCGAGGAGTCTGGCACAGCGGTCAGCGGTTCACCCGGGGTGTCTCACTCCTCGGACGTGGGCTCGGCGTGGTGGCGCGACATGGGCGGCGATGGGCCCGCGGCAAGCCTGTCCTCGTTTCCGCGGTGTGTCGGGCCCCGGCGCGCGGACCGCCGGATGTTTCGCGCGAGTGAGAACCGTGGGTCAATCACGCTCAGCACCCGGCCGGGGCCCGATCCTCACCTAGGGTGACCACCGCCGCGGCACGGCCGCTCGTTCCGTGGCAGAACAGGAGCCCCACCATGCACAGCCCCGAAGGCCACGCCACGGACCCGGCCGCCGCCCGTGACACCCTGATCGCCGCCCTCGGCCGCCGCCGCTTCCTCCAGGCGGCCGGCGCGGTGACCGCCGCCGGAACCGCCACCGGCCTCACCGCCGCGGCGCCGGCCGCCGCTGCCGAGC
>NZ_BAAGPR010000008.1:0-125695 GCF_054783955.1 Streptomyces mayteni
GTTGATAGGCCGGAGATGGAAGCCGTGTGAGCGGTGGAGTTGACCGGTACTAATAGGCCGAGGGCTTGTCCATAGATGCTCGCGTCCACTGTGAAATTTTTCGGCCATCAGGGTGCCCTTTTAGGGTTCCGGTGGTCATGGCGGTAGGGAAACGCCCGGTTACATTCCGAACCCGGAAGCTAAGCCTGCCAGCGCCGATGGTACTGCATGGGGGACCGTGTGGGAGAGTAGGTCGCCGCCGGACAATTTTTGAAGCAGAACGAAGAATGGGGTTCGTCAAGGCAGTTGGCCTTGTCGGGCCCCATTCGCATGCCCTGAACAGGGTGCTTTGTTACCGTGGCCGCCATGAGTGGTGAAGCGCGGCTGATGTGGGACCAGGGCGTCACGCGGTACGACTTCGGTCCCGGGCATCCGATGGACCCGTTGCGGCTGGATCTGACCATGCGGCTGGTGGAGGCGTTCGGCCTCGACCGTCACATCGAGGTGGTCGCCGCCAAGGCCGCCGGCGACTCCACGCTGCGGCTGGTGCACGAGGCCGACTACCTCGCCGCGGTCCGGCGGGCCTCCGTGGACCCCTCGGACGCGGACCAGTGGATGGGCCTCGGCACCCCCGACACTCCGGCCTTCGTCGACATGCACGACGTCTCCGCGCTGATCGCCGGTCAGTCCGTCGCCGGGGCCGAGGACATCTGGCGCGGCACCGTCCGACATGCCGTCAACTTCGCCGGCGGGCTGCACCACGCGATGCCGTCGGCCGCCTCGGGCTTCTGCGTCTACAACGACGCCGCCATCGCCATCGCCAGGCTGCTCGAGCTCGGCGCCGACCGCGTCGCCTACGTCGACCTCGACGTGCACCACGGCGACGGCGTGCAGACCGCGTTCTGGGACGACCCGCGCGTGCTGACCATCTCCGTCCACGAACACCCCCGCTTCCTGTTCCCCGGCACCGGCCGGCCCGAGGAGACCGGCGGGCCCGGTGCGCCGGGCAGCGCCGTCAACCTCGCGCTGCCCGCCGGCACCTCGGACGCCGGCTGGCTGCGCGCGCTGCACGCCGTCGTCCCCGAGCTCCTCGCGGAGTTCCGCCCCCAGGCGCTGGTGACCCAGCACGGGGCCGACACCCACTTCGAGGACCCCCTCGCGCATCTCACCCTCAGCCTCGACGCCCAGCGCGCCGCCGCCGAGGCCTGCCACGGCTGGGCGCACGAGCACGCCGACGGGCGGTGGCTGGCGCTGGGCGGCGGCGGATACGCGATCGTCGACGTGGTGCCGCGGATCTGGACCCACCTGGTCGCCGTCGCGGCCCACCGCCCCATCGAGCCCGAGACGTTGACGCCCGAGGAGTGGCGGTCGGCCGTGTACCTGCGCACCAGGGAGGGCGGCCCGCAGCGGATGACCGACGGGCGGCGGCCGTCCTGGCGGGGCTGGGAAGCAGGCTACGATCCGGCCGACGAAGTCGATCAGGCCGTCCTGGCCACCCGGCGGGCCGTGTTCCCGGCGCACGGGCTGCTTCCCGAGCACTGACGCCGCGCCGGGCGCGCGGTGTCGCGCCCCGGCCGCGCTGGTTCGATGTGCCGGCGCTACGTCAGGGCGGCCGGGGCCGGTCCGACGACAGGATGGTTCACACTCGCCCCAGCGCATGGGTGATCTATCGACAAAACGACCCGATTCGGTCTACGTCGTCCGCCGCGCCCCGACGGGCCGCCTTCGCCCCGGCCGCACCGCTCCGACACGGCTTCAGCATCCCAGGTCCCGGTGGCGCACAGCAGTTCCCCGGCTCCGTCACGGCCGGCCGTCCGCGGTGGCCAGCGCCGCCGGTCGACGAGCCTGCGGCGCAGGTCAGCCGGGCGGCGGCGGCGAGCGTGCGGTGGGCGCCGGTGGCCGCGCGGGGTTCGCGGGGCAGGCGGGGGGCAGGGTCCCGGCAGCGGTTCCGCCCACCGTCTCGCGACGAGCCGGCCGCGGCGAACCGCTCGCGCGCTATGTGCTCAAACGGGCTTCTCTGTCACGTTAAGAGCCCGCTCGTTGTAATCGGCCGGTTGGGGCACCTCTTCCCCACTCGCATCACCCGCCCCTAATCTGGGGAGGAGCGCACATGCGAGAGGGAGTCACCGGAGGGGAAGCCGGTGTCCGACATGTGCGGAAGGTCAGGTGTTACATGGCTGCTGAAAGGCTTCTGAGCGAGGCCAAGTTCCTGACCGTGGCGGAGGTCGCCGCGGTGATGCGAGTCTCCAAGATGACCGTGTACCGGTTGGTGCACGCCGGTCATCTGCCCGCGATCCGGGTGGGAAGGTCCTTCCGGGTTCCCGAGCAGGCGGTTCACGAGTACCTCCGGGAATCCTTCGTCGGCGTCGAAAGCGCCTGACAGGGAACGCCGTTCGAAAGGGGGCGGTGCCCCACGGCGCCCCTCGATTAACCCGTATCACTCGGTGACCGGTAGGCTGGCCCCATGTAGGTCGTGTGGGCTCGGACGCCCCGCACCGAGTAATCGAAGTGAGCGAGGGTAGTCGTGGGCTCTGTCATCAAGAAGCGGCGCAAGCGGATGGCGAAGAAGAAGCACCGCAAGCTGCTGAAGCGTACGCGCGTACAGCGCCGCAACAAGAAGTGAGCGAGCGCCGCTGAGCCGGCCCTCCCGTCCGTGTCGACGGGAGGGCCGCACGCGTTTTCCGGGCCGCGGTGAGTTCGTGAAGTGGGGTGGCGCCAGTGGGCAGGACCGTGCTCGTCACGGGTGCCGCCCGGCAGCTCAGCGGGTGGTTCGTGCGGCATGTCCGGCGCGATCCCGAGGTGGAGCTCGTCGTCGGCGTCGACACCCGCCGCCCCGGCTACCCCATCGGCGACATGCGGTTCGTGCGGGCCGACATCCGGCTGCCCTCGATCGTGACGGTGCTCGCCGAGCACCAGGTCGACACCGTGGTGCACCTGGACGTCCAGGGGATCGCGTCCTCGCCAGGCATGGGGCGCTCGGCGGTCAAGGAGCGCAACGTGCTGGGCACGCTGCAGCTGCTCGGCGCCTGCCAGAAGCTGCCGGGCCTGCGGCGGCTGATCGTCGCGTCGAGCACCCAGGTCTACGGCAGCGGGCCGCGCGATCCCGCGGTGCTCTCCGAGAGCGCCGCGACCCGGCCGCAGCCGGGCGGTGGCTTCGCCCAGGACGTCGCCGAGATCGAGGGCTACGTGCGGGGCTTCGGACGGCGTTGCCCCGAGGTCGCCGTGACCGTGCTGCGCTTCGCCCACCTGCTGGGCCCCGGCTCCGAATCGGCGCTCGGCGCCTACTTCCGGCTGCCCGTGCTGCCAACCGTGCTCGGCTTCGACCCCCGGCTGCAGTTCGTGCACGAGCACGACGCGGTCGACGTGCTGACGCGGGCGGTGCGTGATCCCGCCCTCGTCGGCACGTTCAACGTGGCGGGGGACGGCGTGCTGCTGCTCTCCCAGGCCGCGCGGCGGCTCGGCCGGCCGACGGTGCCGGTCGCCGGATCGCTGACGCCGTGGCTCGGCATGCTGCTGCGGGCGGCCGGCGTGGACGGCATATCAGGCGAGCAGTTCCGGGCCCTGGTGCACGGCCGGGTGGTCAGCACGGCGCGGCTGCGGGCGGCGCTCGGCGGCCCGTTGGAGTACTCGACGGCCGACGCGTTCGCGGACTTCGCCGTGGCGCACGGCCCCGGGCTACTGGCCCCGGAGCGGGTGGGGCGGGCCCTGGACCGGATGGAAGGTGCGTTGCGGCATGGCTGACGCCAAGGCCAAGGTCATTCCCATCGGCCCGATCGGCGACGGCGGCCGGCGGCCGCGGGACGGGCACGAGGAACCGGACGAGGTCGGCGGCGAGCCGACGCTGGCCGCGCTGGCCAGGGACGCGGCTCCGCCGCCGTCCGGGGCCGCCGGCGGGCTCGACCAGGCGCTGGCCAGAACGTTCGCGTTCCTGCGGCGGCGGCTCACCGGCGACTACGAGGTCGACGACTTCGGCTACGACGAGGACCTCACCGACGAGGTGCTGCTGCGGGTACTGAGGCCGGTCTTCGAGCGGTACTTCCGGGTCGAGGTGCGGGGCGTCGAGAACATACCCACCGAGGGCGGCGCGCTCATCGTCGCCAACCACTCGGGCACCCTGCCGTGGGACGGGCTGATGCTCCAGGTCGCGGTGCGCGACCGGCACCCGGCCGAGCGGCATCTGCGGCTGCTCGGCGCCGACCTGGTGTTCCAGCTGCCGGTGATCAACGAACTCGCGCGGAAGGCCGGGCACACGCTGGCCTGCGCGGAGGACGCGCAGGAACTCCTGGAGCGGGGCGAACTGGTCGGCGTGATGCCGGAGGGGTTCAAGGGGCTGGGGAAGCCGTTCGCCGACCGGTACAAGCTCCAGCGCTTCGGCCGCGGCGGCTTCGTGGCGACGGCGCTGCGGGCCCGGGTGCCGATCGTGCCCTGTTCGATCGTGGGGGCCGAGGAGATCTACCCGATGCTGGGGAACTCCCGGGTGCTGGCCCGACTGTTGGGCCTGCCGTACTTCCCGGTGACGCCGACGTTCCCCTGGCTCGGGCCGCTGGGCGCGGTGCCGCTGCCGACGAAGTGGATCATCCAGTTCGGCGAGCCGCTGGAGACCAGGGACCAGCCGCCTGAGGCGGCGGAGGACCCGATGCTGATGTTCCAACTCACGGACCAGGTACGGGAGACGATCCAGCACACGCTCTACAAGCTGCTGGTGGGGCGGCGGTCGGTGTTCTTCTGACGGTGCGCCCTGGCGCGCGCCCGGCCTCGGGAGGGGCCGGGTTGCGGTGGGTGGGTGGGTGGGTGCGTCGCGTTGGGGGCGGGCCTGGCGGCCCGCCCGCCGGGCGTGCCGGCCTCCGGCCGGGCGAGGCCGTGCCGGGGCGGGGACGCCCCGGAGCCGTCGACTGTCTGCCTTGCGGCGGCGCTGCGCCTTGCCGGCCGCCGGCCGAGGCCGGGGCGGGTCGGCCTTGGGCCGTCGGCTGTCCGCCTTGCGGCGGCGCCCGACCGTGGCTGCGCGGCCGGCGTCCGGCTTTCGCGGGTGGCGGGGTGTTCCGTCGGCCGTGCGGTTCCAGGGCGCCGTCCGGCGTTCTGGCACATCGACGGCTGCCAGCTGGCCTCGCCGGGCGGTGTGCCAGAACGCCGGACGGCGGTCGTACCTGTTGGCCTTCGGCTGGCCGGGGAGCGGCGTGCCGCCCGGCGGGTCGGCCTAACGGCTTTCCGCTGGTGGCGAGCGCCGGTTGCCTTCCGGTCTTGCGGGCCGCTGGGCTGCCGGCCGGTCCGGCTCCGTGGGGTGATGCGCAGGGCCGGCGGCTGGCCTGACGGCCCGGCCTTACCGGCGTTTCACCGGCTGGCGCGGCCCGCGCAGGCCAAGTTCGGGCCGCCCAGGGCTCTGTCCGGGGGCCGTCCGGTCAGTTCTCCTTCATGTCGAGGCCGAGGCGGGGGAGGAGGTCTTCGACCAGTGGGGGGATGGTGACGTCGGTGGTGCCGAGGCCGGGGGTGTCGGGGGAGGACTGGCCGGGGGACTCGGGGGTGGGGTCGGTGGTGCCGTCGGGGAGGAGGTCGGAGGCTCCGGGGAGCGCGGGGACGCCGAGCAGGCCGGGGGCTTCCTCCGAGGGGTGTTGTTCCGGGGTGTCGGTGGGGGACGCCGAGGCGTCGTCCGGGGTGCCGGTGTCCGGTTGGTGGTCGTGTCCGGCGGGGGAGTCGGCCTCGGCCGACGGCTGGTGGGCGGTCGTCGGGTCGTGGCCCGCGCTGGCCGTGTTCCGTGGTTCGCGGGGGAGCACGGACCGCAGCGGGGCGATGTCGTCCTCCATGGCGTCGAAGACGTCGCTGACCTCCGCGCCGACGCCGCGCAGCTGGGCGGGGAGCCGGAGGCGGAGGTCGGCCCAGACGTCCCGGTGGTCGGCGGAGAAGTCCGACAGGGACGCCATCGGGTCGATGGAGCCGTCGTTCGCGTAGGCCCCGGCGAGCAGCCGGTGGCCCTCGGTGGCGTCGTCGCGCATGTTGGAGAGGGCGCGGTGGATGGCGCCGAGGTCCTCGTCGTCGAGGGCGCCGGCGCGCTGTCGTTCGAGCAGCCGGCGGGCCTCGTTGAGCCGGGTGCCCGCGTGGTCGAGGTAGACGCGGCCCCGGTCGACGTCGCCGTCGGTGAAGTCGAGGCGGAGGTCCTCCATGCCGCGCTTGAGGCCGTAGAGGGTGTCGCCTGGGAGGGCGTTGGTGCTCGCGGCGGCGACGCCGCCGAACGCGCCGGCCGCCACCCCCATCGTGAGGCCCCCGGCCGCCAGGCCCTTGGTGAGCCTCGAGCGCGGCCGCAGGGCGCTCAGCCTGGGCACCGGAACGGCCCGGTGCGTGCCGCGGCCCGAGCGGAGCCGGCGGGGGCCGGGCAGCCGCTCGGCCGGCCGTGCCGCGGCCTCGCCGCCACGCTCCAGGGCCGCGATGAGCATGGCTCGCTGCTCCGCCTTGGCCTCGGCTCGGAACTCGGGTCTGGGGAGCGCGGCCAGCCTGTCCACCACGGAGAGCAGGGCTACCTGCTCCGGCCCGTCCGCCGGCCCATCCGCCGCCGCCGGCCCGCCGTCGAGCCTGGGCTGCTCGAGCCCGGTCTCGTCCAGGAGCTGGGCGAAGGCGTTGGCCCGGCGGTTGGCCGACACGGATCCGATCACGGGCTGCACCTCCTCTCGTCACAGGATCGACGCGACTCGCTACCGACGGTGTGGAGCGAGTGCAGTGCTTGTCCAATTGGCGACAACGAGCGGACGGGCACTCGGGTTACGGCTGGCAGATAATGTGACCGATCGGGTGAGGTTGATCACGCTCTGTTTACCGATGGGGGTGACGCGTGCGGGCTATCTCGCGTCGTCGGGCAGCAGCCTCGCGAGGGTGCGAACGGCCCGGTATTGCAGGGTTTTGATGGCTCCCTCGTTCTTCCCCATCACCCGGGCGGTCTCCGCGACGGAGAGGCCCTGGAGAAACCGCAGCGTGACGCATTCCTGTTGCTGGGGGTTGAGCTTGCGGACGGCTTCGAGCAGCGCGGAGTTGGCCAGGGACTCGAGCACCGAGTCCTCCGGGCTCCGCTCCACCTCGTTGGCGTCCAGCATCTCCCCGGTGGTGACCTCGAGACGGAAGCGGCTGGACTTGAAGTGATCGGCGACCAGGTTGCGCGCGATGGTGACCAGCCATGCGCCGAAGTCGCGGCCCTGCCAGGTGAAGGTGCCGATGCGGCGCAGGGCGCGGAGGAAGGTCTCGCTGGTGAGGTCCTCCGCGGTGGCCCGGCCGCCGACCCGGTAGTAGATGTAGCGGTAGACCGTGTCCGAGTAGTGGTCGTAGAGGCAGCCGAACGCCTCGGCTTCGCCCGCCTGGGCGCGCTCCACGAGGTCCATCATGCGGCGGCTGTCGCTGGGGGCCGTGTCGCGCGTGGTGGACGCCCCGGCGGCTCCGGAGCGGGCGCGTCTGCCCATGGTGGCGGTGCCGGTGGTGCCGGTCGCCCCGTCGGCGAGGGCGTAGGCCGGGGCGGCGGTGGTGGCGGGGACGGGTGTGGCGAGGGTGGGGACGGCGTACGCGGTGGGGACGAGGGTGCGCAGCCGGTGGACGACCGTGGTGCGCAGCGTAGCCAGGCCCGAGGCGTCAACCCCGACGTGTGGGTACACGGGACTCCCAGAGGCAGAGCTTCCAAACATGTGCAGCGGCGGGCCCTCCATCCCGGTCAACTGTCCGGGAACTGGTGGGGACCGGATTGCGTCTGAGGAGAATAACGCTTCGTACTGACAGTGCTACGCGTAGTTGCGAAAATCGCCGATTCGGTTTGATCTGTTACGCGTTGTGTATAGCGCGCCACGCAAACGCCATGGTCTTCATGATCGCCGCATGATCGGATTTGCCGGCTCGCTGACCGAGTTCGACCGATGGGGGTGTGGGGGTCTGACGGCGCCCGGCGCGGGGTAAGAGACAGGAGTTGCCCGCCTGGCGGTGGGGAGGCGGCCGGTGACCAGCGCGTTCCGCGGCGCTCGAACAGCGGGTCAAGGGGAGGTTCGGCGACCGGACCCCGGTGGGTTCGGCGGCGGTTCCGTGACGGTTCGGCGGCGGTTCAGCGGCGCCGGCGGTGGAGCGCGAGCGCTGCGGCCGCGCCACCCACGACGGCCCCGGCGCCGGCCGCGGCCGGCACGCCCACGCGAACGGCCTTGCGCCCCGTCCGGTAGTCGCGGCGCCGCCAGCCCATGGTGCGGGCGTGGGCCCGCAGTTTGCTGTCCGGGTTGATCGCGTAGGGGTGGCCGACGAGGGTGAGCAGCGGGATGTCGTTGGCCGAGTCGCTGTAGGCGGCGCACCGTTCGAGGTCCAGGCCCTCGGCCTCGGCCAGCGCGCGGACGGCCGCCGCCTTGGCCGGGCCGTGCAGCGGCTCGCCCACCAGCCGGCCGGTGTAGACCCCGTCGACCGACTCGGCGACGGTGCCGAGCGCGCCCGTCAGGCCGAGCCGGCGGGCGATGATGGTCGCGGTCTCGACGGGCGCGGCCGTCACCAGCCAGACGCGCTGGCCGGCGTCCAGGTGCGCCTGCGCGAGGGCCCGGGTGCCGGGCCAGATCCGGCCGGCCATGTACTCGTCGTAGATCTCCTCGCCGATCGCCGTCAGTTCGGCGACGCGGTGGCCGCGCACGATGGAGAGCGCGCTCTCCCTGGCGTCCTGCATGTGCCCGGCGTGCTCGGCGCCGGCCAGCCTGAAGTACGCCTGCTGCCAGGCGAACTTGGCGAGCTCGCGCTTCCGGAAGAACTTCCGCTTGTAGAGGCCCCGGCCGAGGTGGAAGATCGCGGCGCCCTGCATCACGGTGTTGTCGAGGTCGAAGAACGCGGCGGCGTTCACGTCGCCGGGCACCGGGAACTCCGGCTCCTCCTCGGCGGCTTGGTCCTCGACTGCCTTGCGGGCGGCCTCGGCGGACGCCTCGCCGGCGAGGCGGGTGCGGTCCGTGGTGGGGCGCCTGCGGGGGGTGAGCCAGTGGGGGCGTCGGGCGGCCATGAGGGGGCGCTTCAGGCGGGGCCAGGCCATGGGGTCGACAATACCGGCCCCCTGCGGGGGGCTGGACCGAGGCCTGTCTGCCCCACCACCCTCCCCTTTCGCGTGGCGCGCGGGTTCTCCCCACCCCTCCCCCAGCTAACGGCCCCCAGCCATGGGGGTCCCCCCGGACGGAGTCTGGGGGAGGCTGGGAGGTGCCCCCCAGGGAGGTGCCCCCACAAGCCCTTTCCGCCGCCCGCCGCAGGCAGGCGACCGGCGCTCCGCGCGGAGCGGGGGCGAGCCCCGGGGCAACCGCAGGTGGGCCTGCGGCCCGTGCGGCGCGCGGAGCCCGGCCCCTCCGGGCCGGCCCGGAGGGGCCGGGCAGCCTCCGGTCGGCCGCGGGCGGGCCTGCGGCCCATGCGGCGCCAGGTGGCGGCGCGCGGCCCCCGGCCCGAAGGCTGGGCGGGACTGCGGCCCGCGCGGTGCCGGGTGGCGGCACGGCTGCGGGCCGGCCGGCGCAGGCGGCGCCGGCCGCGACTAGCGGCGTGGGTGTGCCTGTCGCCGGGGTCGTGCCCGCGTGCCGGGGTGGGGTGACGTATCCCGGCGATGTCGCGGCGGGAGCCGTTGGGGAGGCGTTCCCCGCGCGGCGGGGGCGACGTGCTTTGCGTAGCGGTGCGAAGCCGGCGCCGGCGTGCCGCCGGCGCCGCGCAGCGTGGGGCCCGGCCGGGTCCCACGGCCGGCGAGGGGGGCTGGCCGCCCGTAGGGCACGGGCGCTGCTCCGCGCTCCGGGCGTGGCCCCCGGCCCGAAGGCCGGCCGCGCCTAGCCGGCGCGGGTCTGCCCGTCGCTGGGGCAGCGCCCGCGCGCTGGGCAGGCGTTCCCCACGCGGCGGAGACGACGTGCTTCGCGTAGCGGCGCAGGGCCGGCGCCGGCCGCTGGCGGGGCCCGCAGGCGCGTGTTCGCGTCAGCGGGTCGGCGCCCGCGCGGCGTAGGGTCCGGCCGGCGAGGGGGGCTGGCCGCCCGTAGGGCACGGGCGCTGTCGCGCGCTCCGGGTAGGGTGCCCCGCGCCCCACGCCGGTGGCCCCCCCCGGCTGACGTCGGGCTCGGGCTTGGGGCGATCGCTCCCTGAGGGTGCGGGGCGCTCGCTGACGGCCGCTTCCGCGTCAGCGGACCGCCCGGTGGGGCGTGGGGCCTCGCTCCACCCGCCGTCCGCCGCCTGGCGGCCAGGCCAGGCGGGGCGGGCCCGCGCCTTCGCGCTCAGAGCCGGTTTGGTTTGGGGCGGGTTGGCGCGAGAATGGCGGCATGAGTCCCCTGCTTCGCCCGCGGCGCGGGAGTGGTGTTCGGTTGGTGACGTTGATCGGGAAGCCCGGGTGTCATCTGTGTGACGCCGCGCGGGAGGTGGTGGTCGCGGTCTGTGGGGAGGTCGGGGTGGCCTGGGAGGAGAAGGACATCACCCAGGACGAGGAACTGCACCGGCTGTACTGGGAGCAGATTCCGGTCGTTCTCGTCGACGGCGAGCAGCACGACTTCTGGCGGGTGGATCCGGGGCGGCTGCGTCGGGCCTTGGGGGCTTGACCTGGTTTGGATTACCATTCGGGGTCGTTTTCTCCCCCGCCGGCCGCAAACGTGAGGAGTGTGACCGGGTGTCCTCGTTGGCGTATGTGGCACCGGTCACTTTGGCCAGACAAAACGGACGCAATCTTTGTGCACGCGTTCACAAAGGCATAGCCTGGGCCGGACGGAGCCGTGCCGGCGTACATGTGTGCGCCTCGCGCGCCCGCCCTCCGCTTGGCCCGACCGGCAGGAGCACCGTGGCAACTGGCCGAAATCACCGACCGGCGACCCGTAGCCGAGGAATTCCCGAGGCGACGGTCGCCCGGCTCCCGTTGTACCTGCGGGCGCTGACGGCGCTGTCCGAGCGCTCGGTGCCCACGGTCTCATCCGAGGAGTTGGCCAGTGCGGCCGGGGTCAACTCGGCCAAGCTCCGCAAGGACTTCTCGTACCTGGGCAGCTACGGCACCCGTGGCGTCGGGTACGACGTCGAGTATCTCGTCTACCAGATCTCCCGCGAGCTCGGGCTCACCCAGGACTGGCCGGTCGTCATCGTCGGCATCGGCAACCTCGGGGCCGCGCTCGCCAACTACGGCGGGTTCGCGTCCCGCGGCTTCCGGGTCGCGGCGCTGATCGACGCGGATCCGTCGATGACCGGCAAGCAGGTGGCCGGCATGGGGGTCTCCCACGTGGACGACCTGGAGGAGATCATCCAGGCCAACGGCGTCTCCATCGGCGTCATCACCACCCCGGGCGGCGCCGCCCAGCAGGTGTGCGACCGGCTGGTGGCGGCCGGCGTCACCTCGATCCTGAACTTCGCGCCCACCGTGCTGACCGTCCCCGAGGGCGTCGACGTGCGGAAGGTCGACCTGTCGATCGAGCTGCAGATCCTCGCCTTCCACGAGCAGCGCAAGGCCGCCGACGAGCTCGCCGCGGGCCCGGCGGGCAACGGCGCGCGGGTGCCGGCGTCCCCGCGGCGCGCGCGGCGGGCCGAAGAGGGCCCGGAGGGCGACATCCCGGCGGTGATGCCCGCATGACTCTGCTGGTGATCGGTCTCAGTCACCGCAGTGCCCCCGTCAGCGTGCTGGAGGCGGCCGCGCTCGCGCCCGACGCCCGCGGCAAGCTGCTGCGAGACGCGACCAGCGCCGCGGGTGGGCCGGGCGCGGCCGAGCGCCCGCCGGCGATCGAGGCCGCGCTGCTCGCCACCTGCAACCGGATCGAGCTCTACGCGGTGGCGGAACGATTCCACGCCGGCGTCGCCGAGCTCAGGGCGCTGCTCAGCCGGTACGCCGGGGTGAGCCAGGCCGATCTCGAGCCGTACCTCTACACCCACCACGAGGACCGGGCCGTCGAGCACCTGCTGAGCGTGGCCTGCGGCCTCGACTCGATGGTGGTCGGCGAGGGCCAGATCCTCGGCCAGATCAAGTCGGCGCTGGCGCTCGCCCAGGACGAGCACACCGCGGGGCGGCTGCTGAACGAGCTGTTCCAGCAGGCGCTGCGGGTCGGCAAGCGGGCGCACAGTGAGACCAACATCGACCGGGCCGGCCAGTCGCTCGTCACCTTCGGGCTCGAGCAGCTGAGCGACGGCTCGGGCGACACCGCGTGGGTGCGCGGCCGGCGCGCCCTGGTGATCGGGGCCGGGTCGATGTCGTCGCTCGCCGCGACGACGCTCGCCCGCGCCGGTGTGTCCGAACTGGTGATCGCCAACCGGACGCTGGAGCGTGCCGAGCGGCTCGCCGCCGGCCTGGCCACCCCCGAGGCCACCCCCGAGGGCGCCCCCGAGGGGCCGCGCGCCCGCGCCGTCCCGATCAACGCCATCTCCATCGCGGCCGAGCTGGCCCTTGCCGACATCGTGGTGTCCTGCACCGGCGCCACCGGCCTCGTGCTCACCGCCGATGCCGTGGCAGGCGCGGTCCGCGAGCGGGCCCGCCGCCGGGGCGCGACCGGCGCCCCGCCCGAGCTCACCGTCCTCGACCTGGCCATGCCGCGCGACGTCGAGGCCACCGTGCACGACGTCGAAGGGGTGCGCCTCGTCGACATCGAGTCGCTCGCCGCCGCCTCAGTCGACGCGCCGATGGCCGCCGACGTGGACGCGGTGCGCGGCATCGTGGCCGAGGAGGTCGCGACCCTCGGCGCGGCCCGCCGCGCCGCGCACACCACCCCCACCGTCGTCGCGCTGCGCGCCATGGCCTCCGAGGTGGTGGCCGGCGAGCTGGCCCGCCTCGAGGGCCGGCTGCCGGACCTCGGCGAACGCGAGCGTGCCGAGATCGGCAGGGCCGTGCGGCGGGTCGTCGACAAGCTCCTGCACGCGCCGACCGTGCGCGTCAAGGAGTTGGCGGCGGAGCCGGACGGCGCCTACTACGCGGCCGCGCTGCGCCAGCTGTTCGATCTCGGCACGCCGCTCGAGCCCGAACGGCGTGAACAGAAGGAGCGGTCATGAACGCACAGCGAGCCCTCCGGCTCGGAACGCGGCGCAGTCCGCTCGCCATGTCCCAGTCACGGGGCGTCGCCGAGCGGCTCGGCCGGCTCACCGGGCGGTCCGTCGAGCTGGTCGAGATCACCACCTACGGGGACGTCTCCCGGGAGAGCCTGGCCACCATCGGCGGCACCGGGGTCTTCGTCACGGCGCTCCGCGACGCCCTGCTGGCCGGCGAGATCGACTTCGCCGTCCACTCCCTGAAGGACCTGCCGACCCAGCAGCCGGCGGAGCTGGCCCTGGCGGCGGTGCCGACGCGCGCCGATCCCAGGGACACCCTGGTGGCCAGGGACGGCCTCGACTTCGAGCGGCTCGCCGTCGCGGACGGCCGGGCCAGGATCGGCACCGGCTCGCCGCGCCGGATGGCCCAGCTCAACGCGTGGGCCCGGGCTCTCGGTTGCGAAATCGAAACGGTCCCGATCCGGGGGAATGTAGACACCCGCATCGGGTACGTGCGCTCCGGCGAGCTCGACGCCGTCGTGCTCGCCGCCGCGGGTCTTTACCGCATCGGTCGGGAGGCGGAGATCACCGAATTCCTCGCACCCGACATCGTCCTGCCCGCCCCCGGCCAGGGGGCACTGGCGGTCGAGTGCGCCGTGTCGAACACGGCCCTCACCGCCGAGCTCGCCGAGCTCGACGACCCGCACACCCGGGTCGCCGTGACCGCCGAGCGCACCCTGCTCGCCACCCTGGAGGCCGGCTGCAGCGCACCCGTCGGTGCGTACGCGGACCTGCTCCCAGGGGAGGACGGGCAGACCGTCACCGAAATGCGCCTGCGCGGCGTCGTCGGCACCACCGACGGCTCCACGCTGGTGCAGCTGTCCACCACCGGCCCCGTACCGGCTTCCGTCGGGGAGGCCGCGGCCATCGGCCGCGAACTCGCCGAGGAGATGCTCGCCAAGGGCGCGGCCGGTCTGATGGGGGAGCGAGCACATTGAGCCCCATTACCGCACGCACCGCACAAACCAAGCGGGTCAGGACGACGTCGACCGCCGCCACCACGGGCGGTCCAGCCCCCAACACCGCTGACGACAGTGTCAGTTACGGGCATGTCACCTTCCTCGGTGCCGGACCAGGAGATCCGGGTCTGCTCACGCTGCGGGCCGTCGACGCGCTGGCCCAGGCCGAGGTGCTGATCGCCGATCCCGCGGCCTACGAGGTGGTGCGCGCCCACGTCAGGGCGGGGACGGACGTCCCGCTGCAGGCCACGGGCGCGGACACGGAACAGCCCCACGGCGCGGCGGCCGGGACCGTCGACGCCGCTGATCTTGCCATGCACGCCGCGCGCCGCGGCAAGCGGGTGGTGCGAGCGGTCGCCGGCGACCCCGGCATGGACGCCGACGCCACCGCCGACATGCTCGCGCTGGCCGCCGAGGGCATCACCTTCGAGGTGGTGCCGGGCATCGCCCACGGCGTCGGCGTGGCCGCCTACGCCGGGGTGCCGCTGCGCGACCCGGAGGGCGGCGACGTCCGCTTCGTCGACGGGCCGAACGCCGACGACCGCTGCTGGACGGAGGTCGGCGCGAGCGACGCCACCGTCGTGGTCTCCACCACGCTGGAGGCGGTGGCCGTCACGGCGGCCCGCCTGGTCGCCGCCGGCCGCAAGCCGGACACCCCGCTGTCCGTCACCGTGGCCGGCACCACGACCCGGCAGCGCACCTGGACCGCGACGCTCGGCACCGTGGAGCGCACGCTGAAGTCCGCCAAGGTGCTGCCGTCGGCCGAGGGTGACCGGCCCGCGATAGCCGTGGTCGGCGAGCGCAGCGCGCCGGCCCAGCGCGACCAGCTCGCGTGGTTCGAGTCCAAGCCGCTGTTCGGCTGGAAGGTGCTTGTGCCACGCACCAAGGAGCAGGCGGCCTCGCTCTCCGAGCAGCTGCGCTCGTACGGCGCGGTGCCGAGCGAGGTGCCGACGATCGCGGTGGAACCGCCGCGTACCCCGCAGCAGATGGACCGCGCGGTCAAGGGCCTGGTGACCGGGCGGTACGAGTGGATCGCGTTCACCTCGGTGAACGCCGTCAAGGCGATCCGCGAGAAGTTCGAGGAGTACGGCCTGGACGCGCGGGCCTTCGCCGGGATAAAGGTCGCCGCGGTCGGCGAGCAGACGGCGCGGGTGCTGCAGGAGTTCGGCGTCCGGCCCGACCTGTTGCCGAGCGGCGAGCAGTCCGCGGCCGGGCTGCTGGAGGACTGGCCGCCCTACGACCCGGTCTTCGACCCGATCGACCGGGTGTTCCTGCCGCGCGCCGACATCGCCACCGAGACGCTGGTGGCGGGGTTGGTCGAGCTGGGCTGGGAGGTGGACGACGTCACGGCCTACCGCACGGTGCGGGCGTCGCCGCCGCCGGCCGAGACGCGCGAGGCGATCAAGGGCGGCGGGTTCGACGCGGTGCTCTTCACGTCGTCGAGCACGGTCAGGAACCTGGTCGGCATCGCGGGCAAGCCGCACAACGTGACGGTGATCGCGTGTATCGGGCCGGCGACGGCCAGGACCGCCGAGGAGCACGGCCTGCGGGTGGACGTGATGGCGCCCGAGCCGTCGGCGCTGGCGCTGGCGGAGGCCCTCGCCAAGTACGGGGCCGCGCGGCGCGCGACGGCGATCGAGGCGGGCGAGGTGCTGAAGCGGCCGAGCGAGAAGCGGCCGCAGCGACGGCGGTCCCGAGCCTGACCGTCCTGCCGGACGGAGCGGCTCGAAGGGACCTGTGTTGGCGCGGGCCTGAGCGAGTGGGTGGGCACCGGGGCGTTCTCCCCGGGCCCGCCCCACCCGGCCCTCCGGGCCGGGACAGGACGGGGACGGCCCTGCGGGCCCGGATACCACGGGTTTCGGCCCTGGGCCGTAGGCCCGCTGGGCCTCCGGCGGTGGTCCTTCGGACCGTTGGCCCGCGCGGACTGCCCGGGGCCTGCGGCCAGGTGCGAGGGCCCGTGCCGGGCCGGCAGGGCCAGGCAGGGCCGGCCTGTGTGGCCGTCGCGGTCGCGGCGGCGGGCTGGCCGTCAGGTTCCCGGCCCCCGAGCCGGTTGGGCGCGACCGCCAGGACGGGTTTCGGCCCTGGGCCGGAGGCCCACTGGGCATGCGGGGGTGGTCCTTCGGGCCGTCGGCCGGCGCGGACTGCCCGGGCCTCCGGCCTGGGCCTGCGGAGCGTGGTGCTGGCCTCGGTGGTCGGGCGGGCGACCCGGTCTTGGGCCGGCCGGGCCCACGTGGCCGTCGCGGCCTGGCGCTTCGCGCCTGGCCAATCCCGGGTCCCGGGGGTCGCGGGTTCCGGGCCGGTCCGTAGGCCCGCCGGGCATGCGAGGGCGGTCCTTCGGACTGTCGGCCGGCGCGGGCTGCCCGGGCCCGTGGGTCCGCGGAGCGTGGTGCTGGCCTCGGTGGTCGTACGGGCGACCCGGTCCTGGGCCGGCCGGGCCCACGTGGCCGTCGCGCCCGGCCAACCCCGGGTCGCGGGTTTCGGCCTCGGGCCGGAGGCCCGCCGGGCCTACGGTGGCGGTCCTTCGGACCCTCGGCCAGGTCTTGCCCGGGCCCGTGGGCCCGCAGGGGGGCCGGCGGCCTGCCCGGCCCGGCAGGGCCCCCGCAGGGCCCATCCGGGTCCCGCCTGCCCGGCCAAGCCCGCCCGGCAGGGCCCGGCAGGGGCCGGGCCCTGCCGTTCGTTCCGATTCGTCGAAGGTGTGCACGTTGTCGCAGGAAACCGGTCTGGTCGTCGCCATGGAGCGGCATCAGCTCGCCGTCTACGGGGGCGCGATGGCGGCCGGGGCGGTGGTGGGGCTGGCGGCGCCCGCCGTGGGGCCGGGGCTCGAGCACGCGATCAATCCGGTGCTCGCCGCGCTGCTCTATGTGACGTTCCTGCAGGTGCCGGCCGCCGAGTTGCTGCGGTCGTTGCGGGCCGGGCGGTTCCTTGGCGCGGCGTTGACCGTCAACTTCGTGCTCGCGCCGCTGGTGGTCGCGGCGATGTTCGTGCTGCTGCCGCAGGACCAGGCGCTGCGGCTCGGCGTGCTGCTTGTGCTGCTGTGCCCGTGCGTGGACTACGTGATCGTGTTCAGCGGCATGGCGGGCGGCAGCAGCGACCGGCTGCTCGCGGCGACGCCGTTGCTGTTGGTGGCGCAGATGGCGCTGCTGCCCGGTTTCCTGTTCGTCTTCATGGGCCCGGAGTTGGCCGACGTGGTGGAGGTCGGGCCGTTCGTCGAGGCGTTCGTGCTGCTGATCGTCGTCCCGCTCGGGCTGGCCTGGCTCACCCAGGCGTGGGCGGCTCGCCGTCCGGCCGGGCGGCGGACCGCCGAGGCGATGGGCACGGCGATGGTGCCGCTGATGGCCGCCACCCTGCTGACCGTCGTCGCGTCCCAGGTGCCGAAGCTGGACGACAGCCTGTCGGACGTGGCCAGGGTGGTGCCGTTCTACGTGGTGTTCCTGGTCGTGATGGCGTTCGGCGGGCTGGCCGTCGCCCGGCTGTTCCGGCTCGACGTGCCCGCGGGCCGGGCGGTCGTGTTCACCGGGGCGACCCGCAACTCGCTCGTCGTGCTGCCCCTCGCCCTGGCGCTGCCCGACGGGCTGGCGATCGCCGCGGTGGTGGTGGTCGCGCAGACCCTGGTCGAGGTGGTCGGCATGGTGGTCTACGTCCGGTGGGTGCCGCGGCTGCTGCCGGCCGGCTGAAGTCGGGGGGCAGGACCCGGTGTCGTACCGGAGGCGTACGGTGGGCGTGAGGACCGAGAGCGAACAGGCGAAGAGGGTGTCGTGAGCGGGTTTCCCATGGTGCGGCCGCGTCGGCTGCGTGGCACGGTGGCGATGCGGCGGATGGTGGCGGAGAACCGGCTGCATCCGGCGGATCTGATCCTGCCGGCCTTCGTCCGCGAGGGCGTGGCGGAGCCGGTGCCCATCGCGTCGATGCCCGGCGTCGTGCAGCACAGCCGCGACTCGCTGCGGAAGGCCGCCGTGGAGGCGGCCGAGGCCGGGCTGAGCGGGATCATGCTGTTCGGGGTGCCTGAGGAGGCGAAGAAGGACGCGATCGGCACGCCTGGCACCGACCCGGAAGGGATCCTCCAGGTCGCGCTGCGCGACGTGCGGGCCGAGGTCGGCGACGCGCTGGTGGTGATGTCGGACCTGTGCCTCGACGAGGTGACCGACCACGGCCACTGCGGCGTGCTCGACGCCGAGGGCAACGTGGACAACGACGCCACCCTTGAGCGGTACGCCGAGATGGCGCTGGTCCAGGCGTCCGCCGGCGCACACGTGCTCGGGCCGAGCGGCATGATGGACGGCCAGGTCGGCCACGTCAGACGGGCGCTCGACGAGGCGGGCCACCAGGACGTGGCGCTGCTCGCCTACACCGCGAAGTACGCCTCGGCCTTCTACGGCCCGTTCCGCGAGGCGGTCAACTCGTCGCTCACCGGCGACCGCAGGGCCTACCAGCAGGACGCGCCCAACGCCCGCGAGGCGCTGCGGGAGCTGGAGCTCGACCTGGCCGAGGGGGCGGACATGGTGATGGTCAAGCCCGGCCTGCCCTACCTGGACGTGCTGCGGTCGATCGCGGACGCCTCGCCTGTGCCGGTGGCGGCGTACCAGATCTCCGGCGAGTACGCGATGGTCGAGGCCGCCGCCGAGCGCGGCTGGGTAGACCGGGAGCGGGCGATCGAGGAGACGCTGACGGCCTTCAAGCGGGCCGGCGCCGACCTGATCCTGACCTACTGGGCCACGGAGTTCGCCGCGCGGCTCCGCTGAGCCGCGAGCGGCGCGTCATGAGCGAGCGAGTGCAGGAGGCTACGCACGTGTCCACCCAGCCCACCGCCGTCGTCACCGGGGCGAGCAGCGGAATCGGCGCGGCCACGGCCAGGCGGCTGGCCGCCGCCGGCTACCGGGTGGTGCTGGTGGCCCGCCGGTTCGACCGGATCGAGGCGCTGGCCGAGGAGTTGAGCGGGGCCGGCCACGAGGGCGTCGAGGCCCACCAGGTCGACGTCACCGACCGCGAGGCGGTCGACGCGTTCGCCGGCCTGCTCGACCGGTGCGACGTGCTGGTCAACAACGCGGGCGGCGCGCTCGGCATGGACCGGGTGGCCGAGGGCGACCCGGCCGAGTGGCGCGCGATGTACGAGGTCAACGTGTTGGGCGTGCTGCACATGACGCAGGCGCTGCTGCCCGCGTTGACGGCCTCGGGTGCCGGCACGGTGCTCGTGGTGTCGTCGACGGCCGGGCTCGGCACCTACGAGGGCGGCGCCGGCTACGCGGCGGCCAAGCACGGCGCCCACGTGCTGGCGGAGACGCTGCGCCTGGAGATCGTCGGCACGCCGGTGCGGGTCATCGAGATCGCGCCCGGCATGGTCCGCACGGACGAGTTCTCGCTCGCCCGCTTCCGGGGCGACGCGGCGGCCGCCGACCGGGTCTACGCGGGCGTCGCGGAGCCGCTGACCGCGGAGGACGTGGCGGACTCGATCACCTGGGCGGTGACGAGGCCGCCGCACGTGAACGTCGACCTGCTGGTGTTGCGGCCGCGCGCGCAGGCCTCCAACACCAAGGTGCACCGGGAGCTCTGACGGTGCGGCTGCGCTTCGGGAGCCCGGCGGAGGCGGGGCTCGGCGCGGCGGCGGCCGCGCGGATCGTGCCGGCGGCCGAGGCGTTCCTCGACGGGCCGGCCGCCGCGCGGCCCGCGTATCCCGGTTTCACGCTGCTCGCCGCCCGGCACGGGGTGGTCGTGGCGTACGAGGCGCGCGGCTTCGCGGTGCTCCACGGCGGCGAGTCGGTGGCGACCCGGCGGGACACGGTGTTCGACCTGGCGTCGCTCTCCAAGCTGTTCACGGCCACGGTGGTGGTGCGGCTCGTCGAGCGCGGGGCGCTCGACCTGGACGAGCCGCTCTCCGCCCGGCTGCCGGCGTTCCGGGGCGAGCCGGGGCCGGTGGTGGTGACGGCGCGGCGGCTGCTCACCCACACGGCCGGGCTGCCGGCCTGGCTCGACCTGGGGCCCTACCCGGACGCCGAGGCCAGGCTCGCGGCGATCGCGGCGCTGCCCAGGTCGCCCGGCTACCGCTACTCGGACCTCGGTCTCGTCGTGCTCGGCACGCTGGCCGAGCGGATCGCGGGGCGCGGGCTCGACCAGCTGGTCGCCGAGCTGGTCACCGGGCCGCTGGGGCTCGCCGACACCCGCTACAACCCGCCGGCCGGCTGGCGGGAGCGGATCGCGGCGACCGAGTTCCAGCCGTGGACCGGCCGGGGCACGGTGCGGGGCTCGGTGCACGACGAGAACGCCTACCTGCTGGGCGGCGTCGCCGGGCACGCCGGCGTCTTCGGCACGGCGTGGGACGTGGCGGTGCTGGCCCAGACGATGCTGAACGGCGGCGGGTACGGCGGGGTGCGGCTGCTCGGCGAGCGGTGGGTGCGGGAGATGCTGACCGACCACAACGCGGGGTGGGGCGAGGGCGCGGCGCGTGGCCTCGGCTGGCAGCTGAACCAGCCGAGCTTCATGGGGGAGTTGGCCTCGCCGACGGCGTTCGGCCACACCGGCTTCACCGGCACCAGCGTGGTCGCCGACCCGGCGACCGGGGTGCTGCTCGTGCTGCTCACCAACCGGGTGCACCCGACGCGGGACCGGGGCCGGGACGGGGCGTACCGTCGGGCGGTCGCCTCGGCGCTGGCACGGGCGGTGGCGGCGGCGCGGGGGTAGCGGGGCCGATTTCCCGTGCTTGCGCTGATGGTGGAGAGTCCGGTTCGCGGAACGTGTGAGGCGTGAGTGACCGGTGTTGACCAATGCCTACGCTGATTGCCGTACATCCAGGCGATACAGGGGGAACGCGGTGCGAGCGAGGGTGGCTTTCGTCGGCATGGTTGCCATGTGCATGCTGACGGCGTGTGGCGGGGGTTCCGACGGGGAGGGGGATTCCTCGGGCAAGGGCGGTGAGCCCGCCGGCTCCTCGGGCGGCGAACCCGGCTCGGCCGAACAGGGGGCGCCCGGCCTCCAGTTGATGGTGCCAGGCGGCTACGACACCGGCGCAGGCTGGGAGTCGGACGTCAGCGGCACGCCGCTGGCGCTCCCCTCGGCCGAGGCCGTCGCCGTGTTCACCGGCGCCGAGACGGCGTCCGGTGGCTTCACCGTTCTCGACGCGGCGACCGGCGAGACCCGTTGGAGCTCGGCGCCCCTGCGGGGCATCGGCGGGGACGCGGTGCTCGCCGCCCTCGCGACCACCCTCGGCGGTCAGGACTATCTGGTGGCCTGGTCGGTGGGCGCGGACGGCGGCGGCCCCGACACGGTCTCCCTCGACATCTTCGCCGCCGACGCCTCCGGCGAGGGCGTCGAGCCGACGCACCACGTCGAGGTCGAGGGCGACGGCGAGGTCGGCGACGCCGGCGGCGGGCTGCTCGTCAGCGGATACGAACTGTTCGTCGGGGTCGATCCGGCGACCGGCGCCACCACCCCGTACGACCCTGACGCGTTGGTGCAGCCGAACGACTGCGACCTGATGTGCTACCCCTCCGGTGAGATCCGCGCCCTCACGCCCGAGGGGCCCCTGGTCGCCAACTCCGACGACGGCAGCTTCTGGGTGCCCGACGTCTGGTCGAGCGCCGAGGCGGCCCCCGAACACGCGCTGCCCGACGACCCGTTCGTCGACCTGGTCGCCGACGACCTGCTCGTCGCCCAGTGGAGCCCGGGGGAGGGGCGCGGCGAGTTCACCTGGACCGTGCTGAACGCCGTCACCGGCGAGACGCTGGCCACGGTCGACTGCGCGCAGGGGTACCCGACGAACGACGACTACGCGGCCCGCTCGGCGAACGGCCGCTACGTGGCCAACGGCACGCGGGTCTTCGACCTGGAGGAGGGCACGGGACGCTGCTTCGAGGGGTCGTACGACACCGGCACCGACACGGTCACCTTCTCCGGCCTCGACGACCGGGGGCAGGCGTACGGCACCCTCGCCGACACGGAGGCCTTCGAGGAGATCCCGGTCCAGGTCGACATCGCCACCGGCGACACGACCGAACTCCCCGCGGGCACCGTCTTCCCGCTCGCGGACCTCGCCGGCATGGGCGTCTTCCAGGACGAGGACACCCAACGGCTGGTCGCCTACGCCCACGCGGGCTGACCGACCCGGCGGAAAGGCCGCGCCTCCTTCCGCGCGGAGCGCGCGGAAGGAGGCGCGGACTGCGGTGAGAGTCGTCAGCCGACCTGGAGCAGGGTGGTCGTGGTGCTGGCGCCCGCGTTGGTGACGGTGTTCGGTTCGCCGGCCGCGACCAGGGCGTTGCGGACCTGGGCCGGGGTGGCCGACGGGTTGGTGGCCAGGTAGAGCGCGGCCGCGCCGGCGACGTGCGGGGTCGCCATCGAGGTGCCCGAGATGGTGTTGGTGGCGGTGTTGCTGGTGCCCCAGGACGAGGTGATGCTGGTGCCGGGGGCGTAGATGTCGACGACGGAGCCGATGTTGCTGAAGCTGGACCGCGCGTCGTTGCTCTGGCTGGACGCCACCGTGATGGCCTCGGCGACCCGCGCCGGCGAGTAGTTGCTGGCGTTGGCGCCGGAGTTGTTGCCGGCCGCGATGGCGTAGGTCACGCCGGAGGCGATGGAGGCGCGGACGGCCGCGTCCAGGGTGGTGTCGACGCCGCCGCCGAGGCTCATGTTGGCGACGGAGGGCCCGCTGTGGTTGGCGGTGACCCACTCGATGCCGCCGACCACCGAGGCGGTGGTGCCGCCGCCCGAGTTGTTCAGCACCCGGACGTTGACGATGCGGGCGGCCTTGGCGACGCCGAAGGTCGCGCCCGCGATGGTGCCGGCGACGTGGGTGCCGTGGCCGTGGCCGTCGGCGCCGCCCTGGTTGAAGTAGTCGTAGCCGAACACGGCGCGGCCGCCGAAGGTGGTGTGCGTGGTGCGCACCCCGGTGTCGAGGACGTACGCGGTGACGCCCTGCCCGCCGTGGTCGGGGTAGGTGTACGACTGGTTCAGCGGCAGGTCGGCCTGGTCGATCCGGTCGATGCCCCAGGACGGCGGGTTGGGCTGGGTGGCGGCGACGCTGACCCGCTGGTTCTGGGTGATGGTGGCCACCGCGGGGTCGGCGGCGAGTTCGAGGGCCTCCGCCAGGGTGGCCTCGACCGCGTAGCCGTTGAGCGTCTCGGGGAACTCGTCGACGATCTCCGCGCCGTGGGACTCGGCGATCCGCTCGCCGCCGGCCGACTCGGCATGGACGACGTTGTCCCGCAGCTGGACGATGTAGCTGTCCGTGACGGTGCCCGCGGCCTCGGCGTTGGGTATCAGCTCCCGAACCTCGGCCAGGCTGGGGGCGCTCGGCGCGGCCTGGGCGGTGGCGGGGAGCATCGCGCCGAGGCCGAGTGCCATGGCCGCTGTGGTGGCCAGGACAATGGTGCGCCGGCTGGTGCGGGTGGGGGTGTTACGCGCCATCGAGGGGTCTCCTCCTCATTGGTGGTGCGCCGGTGTGGGGTGCGAAGGGCGTCACATGGCGTGGCCATGACATCCCGGAGGAAGTGTCACGCCCGTCAGCCCGAAAGATTCGTCGATGCAGAGGAATCCGGCAAGGGGGCGTCCCCGGCGGACATCTGTTTGTCATGAGAATGTCACGCCACCCCGGGGGTGGCGTGACACCAGGACATGTGGCGTAAACGGCCGGCCGGCAGGCCCTACAGGCGCTCGGGGGTGTGGATGCCGAGCAGCGCCATGCCCTCCCGCAGCGTGCGCGCCGTCAGCTCGCACAGGAAGAGCCGGTTGGCCACCATCGCCGGCTCCGGCGCCGCGAGCACCGGGCACTGGTCGTAGAACGTGGTGAACTGCGAGGCGAGACCGTAGAGGTACGCCGCCAGCTTGTGCGGCTCGTAGGTCTCGGCCACGGACGCCAGCGTCTCCCCGAAGCCGTCCAGCTGGAGGCCGAGTGCCCGCTCGGCCGGCGCCAGCGGCAGCTCCGGGTGCGGGGCCGCCGCGGCGCCCCGCTCGGCCGCCTTGCGCAGGATCGACTGGATACGGGCGTAGGCGTACTGCAGGTAGACGCTCGTGTCGCCGTTGAGCGAGACCATCCGGTCCAGGTCGAAGACGTAGTCCCGGGCCCTGGAGGTCGAGAGGTCCGCGTACTTGACGGCGCCGATGCCCACGTCCGCGGCGCGCTCGGCGACCTCGTCCGGCGACAGGTCGGGCGCCTTCGACGCCACCACCTCGGCCGCCCGCTCGACCGCCTCGTCCAGCAGGTCCATCAGCCGCACCGTGTCGCCCGACCGGGTCTTGAACGGCTTGCCGTCCTTGCCGAGCACCGTGCCGAACGGCAGGTGGTGCGCCACACCCTCCGGCAGCCAGCCGGCCCGCCGCGCCGCCTCGAAGACCATCCGGAAGTGCAGCGCCTGCCGCGCGTCCACGATGTAGAGCATGGTGTCCGCGTGCAGGGTGCCCACCCGGTTCCTGATCGCCGCCAGGTCGGTGGCCGCGTAGCCGAAGCCGCCGTCCGCCTTCCGCACGATCAGCGGCACCGGCTTGTCGTCCGGGCCCTTGATGTCGTCGAAGAACACGCACAGCGCGCCGTCCGACCTGACCGCGACCCCGGACTCCTCCAACTCCTCGGAGAGCGCGACGAGATCGTCGTTGTAGGCGGACTCGCCCCTGATGTCGTCGTCGGTCAGCAGCACGCCGAGCCGCTGGTAGATCGCGTTGAAGTAGACCTTCGACTCGTCGACGATCCGCTGCCACAGCGCCATCGTCTCCGGGTCGCCGGCCTGCAACGCGACCACCCGGCGCCTGGCCCGCTCCTTGAACTCCGGGTCGGAGTCGAAGACCGCCCGCGAGTCCCGGTAGAGCCGGTTCAGCCGCGACATGGCCGCGCCGCCGCTCGCCTCGTCCGCCTGGTGGTCCAACTCGTCCGGGTGCTCGATCAGATGCTGGGTCAGCATGCCGAACTGGGTGCCCCAGTCGCCGATGTGGTTGCGCCGGATCACCTTCTCGCCGCGGAACTCCATGATCCGCGTCAGCGCGTCCCCGATCACCGTGGACCGCAGGTGGCCGACGTGCATCTCCTTGGCCACGTTCGGCTGCGAGTACTCGATGATCATCGTGCCGGGCCGCTCCGCGACCGGCACCCCGAGCCGCTCGTCGGCCGCCCGCGCCATCAGGGTGCGGAGGATCGCCTCGTCGGTCAGCGTGATGTTGAGGAAGCCGGGGCCCGACACCTCGATGTCGCCGATCAGCCCCTCCGTCGCGACCTCGCCGACCACCCGGCCGGCCAGCTCCCGCGGATTGCTCTTGAGTCGCTTCGCCAGCGCCAGCATCCCGTTGGCCTGGAGATCCGCCCGGTCGCTGCGTCGCAGCAGCGGGTCCGCGCCGGCGGCCTCCGGGAGGACGGCGGCGAGGGCGTCGGAGACACGCTGCTGTACGGCTTCGGCAAGGGAAGGGACCGGGCTCATGTCGGCCAGTATTTCACGGGGGCACCACCAGTTTTCCGGGTGGAAGAATGGGGCCGAGACACCGATCCACACCACAGATCAGAGGAAGTGCTCAACCGTGGCCCAGACCACCCAGGAGACCGCCGACTGGGTCTCCCGACTCGCGGACGACGTCATCGCCGAGGCGGAGCGCCGTGCCCCGGGGAAAGAGACATCAGTCGCTACCGCTCCAGTTGTCGTCTGCGCGTCCGGGATCAGCCCCTCGGGCCCCGTCCACCTGGGCAACCTCCGCGAGATCATGGTGCCGCACCTGGTCGCCGACGAGATCAGGCGGCGCGGCGTCGACTGCGTGCACCTGCTGTCGTTCGACGACTACGACCGCTTCCGCAAGGTCCCGGCCGGCGTCGGCGTCGACGCCTCGTGGAACGAGCACATCGGCAAGCCGCTGACCTCCGTGCCGCCGCCGCCCGGCAGCCCCCACGCCAGCTGGGCCGAGCACTTCAAGGCCCCGCTGCTCGCCGCGATGGCCGAACTCGGCATCGAGGTGCGGGCCATCTCCCAGACCGAGCAGTACACCGGCGGCACCTACCGCGAGCAGATCCTGTTCGCGATGCGCGAGCGCCGCCGGATCGACGCCGTCCTCGGTCGCTACCGCACCAAGCAGGCCGAGGCCGAGGCCGACGTCGAGGCCGTCGAGCAGGGCTCGGGCGCCGCCACCGAGGACGACGGCGCCGGCGCCGGCGCCGGCAGCGACGACTACTACCCGTACAAGCCGTACTGCGCGGTGTGCGAGCGCGACACCACCACGGTGACCTCGTACGACGACGAGACCACCGAACTGACCTACACCTGCGAGTGCGGCCACCGGGAGACGGTGGAGCTGGCCAAGCACGACCGCGGCAAGCTGGTCTGGAAGGTCGACTGGCCGATGCGCTGGGCCTACGAGGGCGTGATCTTCGAACCCTCGGGCGTCGACCACCACTCGCCTGGCTCCTCGTGGGTGGTCGGCGGGCAGCTGGTGAAGGAGATCTTCGACGGCCGCCAGCCGATCGGCCCGATGTACGCCTTCGTCGGCATCAGCGGCATGTCGAAGATGTCCAGCTCGCGCGGCGGGGTGCCGATCGCGGCCGACGCGCTGGAGATCATGGAGGCGCCGCTGCTGCGCTGGCTGTACGCGCGGCGCAAGCCCAACCAGTCCTTCAAGATCGCCTTCGACGCGGAGATCCTGCGCACCTACGACGAGTGGGACGCGCTGGCCCGCAAGGTGGCCGCCGGCACGGCCCAGCCGGCCGATGCCGCCGCGTACCTGCGCGCCACCGGCACGGCGGCCGGCGAACTGCCGGCGACCCCCCGCGCGCTCCCGTACCGGACGCTGACCTCGGTGGTCGACATCACCACAGGCGAGGACGAGCAGACGTTGCGGATCCTCGCCGAGCTCGACCCCGAGCACCCGGTGCGCTCGCTCGACGAGACCAGGCCGCGGCTCGACAAGGCGGCCCGCTGGGTGGCCACCCAGATGCCGGAGGACGCCCGCACCCGGGTGCGCGTCGAGCCGGACGCCGAACTGCTGGCCTCGCTCGACGAGCGGCGGCGCGAGTCGCTGCGGCTGCTGCGGGACGGCCTCGCCGACCACTGGTCGCTCGACGGGCTCACGACGCTGGTCTACGGCGTGCCGAAGATCCAGGCCGGGCTCGCCGCCGACGCCAAGCCGACGCCCGAACTGAAGGTGGCGCAGCGGGAGTTCTTCGTGCTGCTGTACCGGCTGCTGGTCGGCCACGACACCGGGCCGCGGCTGCCCACGCTGCTGCTCGCGGTCGGCGCGGACCGGGTGCGGGCGCTGCTCGGCGGCTAGCGGTCCTAGGGCCTGTCTTTTGGGTCTTCGTGGATCAGGCCTTGGCTCCCCCAGGCCTGGCGGCCTGGGTGGGGGTGCCCCCTGCACGGAGTGCTTGGGGGAGTGCCCCCATTCGCTTCGCGCAAGGCGCCCCACGCGGCGGAGCCGCACATCGACCGCAGCGCAGCTCATACTTGGCCGTATTCGCGCGATTCGGTAACGCAGCGAGGTGCCGTAGCTGGCGTCGCGGCCCCACGAAGATCCGGAAGACAGGCCCTAAGCCTCGGCCCACGCGCGGAGCAGCGCCTCGCGCTCCTCGCGGGGCGGCGTGCCGTCGGTCGGCTGTTCGCGGCGCCACGCGAGCAGGTCGCCGACGGTGGCGCCGCCTTCGGTGAGCCGGTCGAGGAGCGCGCGGGACAGCTCGTACTCGCCGGGTGTGTAGAAACCGCCGGTGACGGCGGAGACGACGTCCACCTCGACGGCGTCGTCGGCGGTTTCGACGCGCACGGTGTAGGCGGGCGGCAGCTCGCCGTCGCCGGTGATCGCCGCGTACAGGGTGTCGAAGGCCATGGTCGCCAGCCGCCTCGCGGTGGACCGCACGGGCACGTCGCGGGGCTCGATCCGCCGCACCTCGCTCCAACTCCACGACGTGCCGTGGTCCGTGCCCAGGGCCTCGACGCCGTCCGCCGTCAGCCGCACCCCGGACGCGGTGCCGGCGGGCTCGGTCCCCAGGTGGACGGCGTCCTCGGTGATCCAGAACAGGCCGACCATGGCCATGCGTTGCCTCCAGCGGGGCGGGCTCGGTGGACGAACCGCGGTTCCCCGGGAGCCTAGCCGGCGTCCATGCGGGCGGTGAGCGCGGCCCGGGCCGCCGGCCACTCCGTGGCCAGGAGCGAGAAGTACACGGTGTCCCGCCAGGTCCCGTCCGACCGGCGGACGTGGCGGCGCAGCACGCCCTCGCGGCGCGCGCCGAGCCGCGCGATGGCCGCCTGCGACCGCTCGTTGCGGTGATCGGCCTTCAACTGCACCCGCCCCATGCCGAGTTCGTCGAAGGCGTGGCCGAGCAGCAGCAGCTTGGTCTCGGTGTTGACGGCGGTGCGCCAGTACGCCGGGCCGTACCAGGTGTAGCCGATCTCCAACCGCTCGTCGCCCGCGTCGATGTCCATGAACGCCGTCCAGCCGATCGCCCGGCCGTCGGCCCGGTGGACGACGGCGAACGGCACCCGCGCGCCGCGCTCGCCCTCCGCCAGCAGCTCGGCGAGCGCCCGCCCCAGCTCCTCCCGGGTGCGGGGGGCCGGCCTCGGCACCCAGCGCCAGACCTCCTCGGCGCAGCCGCCGGCCGCGAAGAGGTCGTCCAGGTGGCCGAGGGCCAGCGGCTCCAGGCGGACGTGCTTGCCGGTGAGGACGGTGGGGCGCGGTGTGGTGGCGGGCATGGCAGCGAAGCTAACCCGGTTTCGCCCTAGCGGCAACAGCTGCTTGCACTAGTGCGAACAGCTTGACGCGTGACGGATACTGAGCGGTGAAGTGGGAGGAGGCACCGTGGAGTTCGTGCTCTTCATGACGCTGCCCGGGCTGGTCATCGGGCTGGTCGCGCTGGCCTTCCTCGACCGTTTCGTGCTGGTCGCGCTCGGCAGGTCACGCGGCCGCGTCTCGGCGACCGGCTTCGAGATGCTGCACGCCAGCCTGCTGCCGGGGAAGGAGCACGAGTTGGCGCAGCGGGAGACGATGACGCTGCTGCGGGACGAGGAGGGTGACGCCGCGCCGCCCCGTTCCCGGGTCGACCTGACCGGCGGCACGGCGGTGATCCGGCTGCCGGACCGGCCGTGACGGCCCTCAGCCGGCCGGACGGAGCACGCCGCGGGACACCGCGAGCAGGCCGACGGTGAGCGCCGCCACCGCCACCGCCCGCACGTAGTGGTGACCGAGTACGTCGTCCGTCACCACTACGCAGGCGGCGAGGACGAAGATCCCCACCCCGACCCGCACAACGGTTCTCCGTCTTCGACTCATGCTGTCACTCCTCAAGTGGTGTACTCCGGAACAGGCGGGAGCCTCACCGCTCCCCGGCCGCTCAGCCGCCGGTGCCCATCTCCGCCTTGTAGCGCTCCTTGAACCCGCGGGTGCGGGTGAACTCGCGCAGGTACTGCTCGCTCAGCAGCGTGCCGTCCGCGTCGGTGATGCCGTGCTCCTCGTGCAGGTACCTGGAGAGCTGACGGGCGTTGGGGAAGTCCCCCTGCTCCTTCACGTACTGCCGGTAGGCGGCGTAGAAGATCTCGCTGCGGGCCGGGTCCTCGGGCTCCTCGGGCGCCGCCGCGTTGCCGCCCAGCGGCCGGCTACGTCCCGGACCGACCGGAACGGTCAGCTGTGACTGCTGGTCGTCGTCGACCTCGTCCGGCTGGTTGGCGGCCCACCAGGGTTCCTCTTCGAGGAACGCGTCGACCGGCTGGCCGGTCGGCCGGCCCCCGGCGCCGGGCCCTGCGGGCTGGCCGCCGAGGGCGGCGGCCTCCACCGGGCCCGCCACCGCGCCGTTGGCGGCGGCCGGGTTTCCCGGCCCGCCGTTCTGTCCGGCCGCGCCGGGCCAACCGCCGTTGCTGGACGCCGCGTTGCCTGGCCGGGCGTCAGGCCCGGCCGTGCCCGGCCACACTCCGTTGGCGGCGGCCGTGGTTCCCGGCCCGCCGTTCTGCTCGGCCGCGCCGGGCCAACCGCCGTTGTGGGCCGCGGTGTTGCCTGCCGGCGTTCCGCCGGGCACCGCGGCGGTGGCCGTCGGCCAACCCCCCTCGGCGGCCCGGGCATTGCCCGGCACGGGTGTCCCGCCGGCGGCGGCGCTCGCCGGGACCGTCGCCGAACCGCCGTTGCCGGCGGCCGCGATGCCCGGCCCGCCGTCGGGGCCGGCCGCGCCAGCCCAGGCGGCGTCGGCGGTAACCGCGCTTGTCGGCTGGCCGTTCGGGCCGGCCGCGCCGGGCAGGACGCCGTTGGCGGCGGCCGGTGCCGGCGTTCCGCCGGCCGGACTCGGGCCCGGCGCCCAACCGTCGGCGTCGCGCGGGCCGACCGGCAGGGCCGGGGCGGTCCCGGCCGTCACCTCGCCGCTCCGCCCGCCGGGCCAAGGCCCGGTCGACTGCTCCAGAGGGACCCCGTACCTGGCCAGTTTCAGCGGCATCAGCGCCTCGACCGGCGCCCGGCGGCGCCACGCGCGGCCGTAGTCGGCGCGCAGTCGCGCCTGGTAGACGAGGCGGTCGCGTTCCATCGCGATGACCTGCTCGTAGGAGCGCAGCTCCCACAGCTTCATGCGGCGCCACAGCCGGAAGGTGGGGACGGGCGAGAGCAGCCAACGCCACATCCGCACCCCCTCCATGTGCTTGTCGGCGGTGATGTCGGCCACCCGGCCGATCGCGTGGCGCGCGGCCTCGATCGTGATGATGAAGAGCACCGGGATGATGCCGTGCATGCCGACCGCGAGGGGATCGCCCCACGCGGAGGCCGCGTTGAAGGCGATCGTGGCGGCCGTCAGCAGCCAGGCGGTCTGCCGCAGCAGCGGGAAGGGGATCCGCAGCCAGGTCAGCAGCAGGTCGAGGGCGAGCAGGACGACGATGCCCGCGTCGACGCCGATCGGGAAGAAGGGGGAGAAGGCGCCGAAGCCCTTCTCCTCTGCCAGCTCGCGCACCGCCGTGTAGGAGCCGACGAAGCCGATCGCCGCGATGAGCACGGCGCCGGCCAGGATGATGCCGACCAGTATTCGGTGCGGGCGTGTCAGCTTGATGGCGGCCACGCGAGAACCCTCCCCGGTCATGACAAGGTCAGGGGACAGACTCGCACACGCGTCAAGTCGCGTGCTCGATCAGGGGTTCGATGTTCAACTGCTGACGACCGGGCCGACGACCGGGCCGGCGAGCGGGGGCGCGGTCAGGCGTCGCCCTCCTGCTGCTCCTCGCCCTCCTCGGCCGGGGCGTCCTCCGCCGCGGTCACGTTGCCGACGGCCTCGCGGGCCGCGGTCTCGGCGGCCTCCCTGACGCTGTCGGCGGACGGCATGTCGTCGCCCTCGAAGCCGGCGCCCGAGTAGTCCAGGGTCAGCACGATGTTGCCGACGCGGGAGACGACCCGCTGCTGGCGGTAGTCCTGCTCGCTCTCGTCCTCCCCGCCGGCCTTGGTGACGGAGTAGCCGATCGACGTGGCGGCGTCGCCCGTCTCGGCCAGCTCCGCGGACTCGACGTCCCGGTTGGCGTCGTCGCCCGCGACCTCGTCCACCATCTGCTGGACGTACGCGGTGGCGCGCTCGTCGCCGCTGCCAAGCGACAGGTCGGAGTCGAAGCGGCGCAGCGCCACGGTGAGCGAGCGGAACTGGAAGTCGTCGAGGCCGCTCCACAGGCAGGCGGCCGACGTGTTGGTGTCGGAGGAGCTGAGCGTCTCGCCGCTCGCGTCGGCCTGGGGCACCACGTTCCCCACGGTGTCCTCGGCGATCGTCCCGCACGGCTCGGGCAGCGCCTCGAACCGCACCGGCTCGGGGGTGGGGGCGACGCTCTGCGGCTCGTTGTCCTGCGACGCGTCGTCGGAGGAGTCGGACGACGAGGAACAACCGGTGACCACCAGCACCGGCAGTGCGGCCAGGGCCACCGCGCGAACAGCGAGGCGCGAGGCGGGTCGGGAGGCGGTACGGTCCATGGTTACTTCGCTCCAGTTGTCTCGGCCGAGCCGTTGCGAGCACACGGTACGCCGAGGCGTCCGCGGCGCGCCCGAAACGCGCTCAGCCGTCGAAACCACCGGCGAGCCGCTGGGCCACGGTCTGGGCCCGCTGCTGGAGCTGCGCGCTGTCGGGCGCGCCGCCGGTGCCGGTGGTCGACACGGTGTAGTTCACGGTGACGATAACGTTCGCGGTCCGAAATGCCACCTGTACGTCGTGTTGCTCCTGGGCGTTGTCGCTGGTCAGCTGCTCGTCGATGAACGCGACGTGACCAATGCCATCGAGCAGCCGGGCTCCGAGGGGGTCGCTGGGGGCCGAGGGGCTGGCCACCGAGACCCCGGACGCGTCGGCCAGCTCCTCGAAGTCGAGCTCGGCCTGGTCGTCGTCGCTGACGCCCGCGTCATAGGAGACGATGCGCTCGAAGTCCACGGCGAGCCGGCGCGACTCGTTCGCGATCGCGTGGTGCCAGACGCAGCCGACCCGCCGGCCGGTGTCGAAGGTGGCCTGCGGCTGGCCCGCGTACGCCTCCTCGTCGGCGTCGGGGAGCAGTTCGAGCAGGCTCTCGGCGGGCACCGAGCCGCAGGGCTCGGGGAGCACCGAGAACCGCCCGGGCTGGGGCGGCTGGGAGCCGGTGGCGCCGGCGGCCGCGCCGGCGTTCGTCCCGTCGTCCGTGCCGCCGAGGCCGGCCTGGCAGGACGCGAGACCGCCGATGGCCAGGGCCGCCAGCGTGGCGGCGATGGCACGCCTGATCGTCGCGGTGCGGTTAGTCGCGGCGCGCTGCACCGGGTCGCCCTCCCTCGTCCACAGAGCCCGGCCCGGTCGTCGACCGACGGGGGACCATGTCTACCTCATGGACGGCGCGAGGGGCCAGGTGAGGGGTGGTGTGCGGGAGTTCCGGGGGGTTCGGCGGGGCCGGCGTTACGGCCAGACCAGGCAGTAGGGCTGGTGGCCGGCCTCGTGCAGCCGGCGGGAGAAGTCCTGCCACTCGTTGAGCAGCTGGTAGACGCCGAACGCGTCGCTCGGCCCGCTGCGGTCCGGCACGGTGGACCAGATGAACGCGGCCGCGCCGACCGTCTCGTCGCCGATGCCGCGCAGCGGGTCCACCGCGGTTGTGGGCAATTTCACGACCGCGTAGTCGGGGTGGAGCACCACGAGCTCCAGCGGCGGCACCCGGTGCAGGGGTATGCCCTCGATGCCGGTGAGGACCATGGCGGCCATCGTCTCCGGCTTGATGCTGGTGAACATGCCCTGGCCCAGCTCGTCCCCGCCGAGCTCCTCGGGCCGCATCGAGAGCGGCACCCTGGCCGCCGTGGCGCCGTCGGGGGCGCCGAAGTACTTGTACGTTACGGCCATCCGGCTGCCCCGGTCGCCGAAGTCGAACTCGGCGCCCGATCCGCCCTCCAGTTTGCGACGGTGACGCCCTCGACGGGCGCGCGCACGCGGCCCCGCGGCCTCCGGCCCCGGGTCCCCGGTTCCCTCGCCCACTTCGCCACCGCGCTGCATGTCACCACCTGACTATTCGCGACCCCCGCCGCGCAACCCGATCATCGTTTCAGAGACCTCCCCCGTCAGGCGCCGGCGAAACGCCCCGACACCGAGCTGTAAGGGGCTCTGTCACCATGTACACCATGGATCGCGTGACCTCATCCTATTCAGCGGATTCCGCGCAATCGGTGGCGCCAGTCTCCCAGACGTTGTTCGCTCGTGCCGCCGAGGTGATTCCCGGCGGCGTGAACTCTCCCGTGCGCGCCTTCGGCGCCGTGGGTGGTACGCCCCGGTTCATGGTGTCCGGTTCCGGTGCGTACCTGACCGACGCGGACGGCCGGGAGTACGTGGACCTCGTCTGCTCCTGGGGGCCGATGATTCTCGGCCACTCGCACCCGGTCGTGCTGGACGCGGTGCGGGCCGCCGTCGAGCGCGGCACCTCCTTCGGCACCCCGACCCCCGGCGAGGTCGAGTTGGCCGAGGAGATCGTGGCCCGGGTGGCGCCCGTCGAGCGGGTGCGTCTTGTCTCCTCAGGCACCGAGGCCACCATGTCCGCGATCCGGCTGGCCCGCGGCTTCACGGGCCGCGCCAAGGTGATCAAGTTCGCCGGCTGTTACCACGGCCACGTGGACGCGCTGCTGGCCTCCGCCGGCTCGGGCGTCGCCACCTTCGGGCTGCCCGACACCCCGGGCGTCACCGGCGCCCAGGCCGGCGAGACCGTGGTCCTGCCCTACAACGACCTGGCCGCCGTGCGCGCCGCGTTCGAGGCGCACCCCGGCGAGATCGCCTGTGTGATCACCGAGGCGGTGCCGGGCAACATGGGCGTGGTGCCGCCGAAGCCCGGCTTCAACCAGGGCCTGAAGGACCTGTGCGCGGCGCACGGCGCGCTGTTGATCTCCGACGAGGTGATGACCGGCTTCCGGCTGAGCGCCGCCGGCTGGTTCGGCCTGGAGGGCGTCGTCCCCGACCTGATCACCTTCGGCAAGGTGATGGGCGGCGGCTTCCCGGCCGCGGCCTTCGGCGGCCGGGCCGACGTGATGGACCGGCTCGCCCCCGCGGGCCCCGTCTACCAGGCCGGCACCCTCTCGGGGAACCCGGTGGCCACCGCCGCCGGCCTCGCCCAGCTCCGGCTCCTGGACGACGCCGCCTACGCCGGGATCGACGCCACCTCGGCCGAACTGCGCGGCCTGGCCAGCCTGGCGCTCGCCAAGGAGGGCGTGGCCCACACCGTCTCGGCGGCCGGCAACATGTTCTCGGTGTTCTTCACCGCCGACGAGGTGACCGACTTCACCGGCGCCAAGGCCCAGGACACCTTCCGCTACACCGCCTTCTTCCACGCCATGTTGGAACGCGGCGTCTACCTGCCGCCGTCCGCCTTCGAGGCGTGGTTCGTCTCCACCGCCCACGACGAGCGCGCCCTGGAGCGGATCGCCGCCGCCCTGCCGGCGGCCGCCCGCGCCGCGGCCGAGGCGACCGGGGCGGCCGAGGCGGCCGAGGACCAGAGAACGACCTCCTAGCAGACAACGACACAGCGGACAGAGGGACTGTGGGACAGCGATGAGCGACAGCAGCGAGCGGACCGTCGTCCATGTGATGCGGCACGGCGAGGTGGAGAACCCGACCGGCGTGCTCTACGGGCGGCTGCCCGGCTACCACCTCTCGGCCCTCGGCCGGGAGATGGCCGAGCGGGTCGCCGCGCACCTCGCGGGCAACGACGTCACCCACGTCGTCGCCTCGCCGCTGGAGCGCGCCCAGGAGACCGCCACTCCGATCGCCAAGGCGCACGGCCTCGACCTGGCCACCGACGGCCGGCTGATCGAGGCGGCCAACGTCTTCGAGGGCCGCGCCTTCGGCGTCGGCGACGGCGCGCTCCGCCGCCCGGGCAACTGGCGCCACCTGCGCAACCCCTTCCGCCCCTCCTGGGGCGAGCCGTACGTCGAGCAGGTGGTGCGGATGAAGGGCGCGGTCGACGCGGCGCGCGACGCGGCCCGCGGCCACGAGGCGGTCGTCGTCAGCCACCAACTGCCGATCTGGATCCTGCGCAGCTACGTCGAGCGCCGCCGGCTGTGGCACGACCCGCGCAGCCGGCAGTGCACCCTGGCGTCGCTGACCAGCTTCACCTACCGGGGCGACGAGATCGTTGCCGTCACCTACACCGAGCCGGCCATCGACCTCGTCCCCGAGCACCTGCGGGCCGGCGCGAAGCCGACGAAGGACCAGGCGCCCGGCTTCGGCGCCTAGACGCCCATACCCCGTCTGACCTGGGTTTTCCGCCTAGGTGGGGGGCGGGCAAGATCGTCAAAAGGCGCATGGGAAACTTTTCACATGATCCAGATCCGGGCTTTCGGCAGGGTCGCCAGAGGCGCCGCGGTCGCGCTGACCGGCGTGCTGGTCCTGGGCGCCTGTAGCGGCGGGGACAGCGACGGCGCCAGCGGCGACGGCACCAACTACGTCGAGGGCACCGGTGAGATCAGCCGGGTCGCCGTCGCCGAGCGGGTCGAGGCGCCCGACCTCACGGGCGAGACCCTGGAGGGCGAGGAGATCAGCCTCTCCGACTACCGGGGCGACGTGGTGGTGCTCAACGTCTGGGGCTCCTGGTGCGCGCCCTGCCGCGCCGAGGCCCCGCACCTGGTCGCCGCCGCCGAGGCCACCGCCGACCGCGGCGTCCGGTTCGTGGGCCTCAACACCCGGGATCTGAGCAGGGACAACGCGCTGGCCTTCGAGCGCAACTACGAGGTCGAGTACCCCAGCTTCTTCGACCCCAACGGCCGGCTGGTCGGCGAGTTCCCCAACGGCACGCTCAACCCGCAGGCCATCCCCAGCACGTTGATCATCGACCGGGAGGGCCGGATCGCGGCCCGGGCGCTGCGCGCGCTCACCGAGGACGACCTGCTGGCGGCGCTGGAACCCGTGATCGCCGAAGAGTGAGCCGAGTGACCGTGCGATGAATCCCAACGAGACGGTACTGAGCGGCGCACTGCTGCTGGCCCTGCCGGTGGCGGTGCTCGGCGGCCTGGTGTCGTTCTTCTCGCCCTGCGTGCTGCCGCTGGTGCCGGGCTATCTCTCCTACGTCACCGGGGTCGGCGGCGCCGACCTCAAGGACGCGAGACGCGGCCGGATGCTCCTCGGGGCACTGCTGTTCATCCTGGGCTTCTCGGTCGTCTTCGTCTCCGGCGGCGCGCTCTTCGGCAGCTTCGGCGCCAACCTGATCAACCACCGGGAGGTCCTGAACAAGGTCTTCGGGGTGCTGATCGTCGTGTTCGGGCTGATCTTCCTCGGCTTCATGCCCCGGCTCACCCAGCGCGAGTTCCGGCTGCACACCAGGCCGGCGGTCGGCCTCGCCGGCGCCCCCGTGCTCGGCTTCGTCTTCGGCGTCGGCTGGGTGCCCTGCATCGGCCCGACGCTGGCCGCCGTGCAGGCGCTGGCGTTCAGCGAGGCGACCGCGGGGCGGGGCGCGCTGCTGATGGTCGCGTACTGCGTCGGCCTCGGCCTGCCGTTCATCGTCGCCGCGCTCGCCTTCCGGCGGGCGCTCGGCGCCTTCGGCTGGGTCAAGCGCCACTATGCCTGGGTGATGCGGCTCGGCGGAGCCATGCTCATCACCACCGGCGTGCTGCTGTTCACCGGTGTCTGGGACCGCATCGTCTACGAGATGCAGGTCTGGGCCGCCGACTTCCAGATTTGGATCTGACGACATGGCCGACCAGACAGCCGCCGACCAGACTGCCGCCGACCAGAGCGCGGACGAGGCCGCCACCGGCGGGCTCTCCACCGCGCCCGTCGAGGAGCCGGAGACCGCTGCCGTCGCCGGCTCGTTCGGCGGCCCCCGCGCACCGGGGGCCGGCGGCTACCTCGCCTGGCTCGGGCGCGAACTGCTCGGCTGGGCACGGTGGTTCTGGCGCCAGCTGACGTCGATGCGGGTCGCCCTGATCCTGCTCTTCCTGCTGGCGCTGGCCGCCATCCCCGGCTCGATGATCCCGCAGAACAACGCCAGCGCCGTCACCGTCGAGGAGTTCAAGGAGCGCAACCCCGGCCTGTCGTCCTTCTACGACACCCTCCAGCTCTTCGACGTCTACTCCTCCGTCTGGTTCTCGGCGATCTACCTGCTGCTGTTCGTCTCGCTCGTCGGCTGCATCATCCCGCGCAGCTGGCAGTTCGTCGGCCAGCTGCGCGGCCGCCCGCCGCGCGCCCCCCGCCGCCTGGACCGGATGCCGGCCTACACCACCTGGCGCACCGAGGCGGACCCGGCCGACGTGCTCGACGCCGCGCACCGCCAGCTGCGCCGCCGCCGCTTCCGCACCGACCTCCTGGAGGGCGCGGGCGAGGGCGAGCGCGGCGGCCGGTCCCACGTCGCCGCCGAGAAGGGCTATCTGCGGGAGGTCGGCAACCTCGTCTTCCACCTCTCGCTCGTCGTACTGCTGATCGCCTTCGCCGCCGGCCGCCTCTACTACGCGGAGGGCGGCAAGCTGGTCGTCGAGGGCTACGACTTCACCAACAACCTCACCCAGTACGACGACTTCTCCTCCGGCCCGTTCTACGACACGAACGACCTGGGGGACTTCGGCTTCACGCTCGACGAGTTCCACGCCGAGTTCGTCCGCTCAGGGCCCGACCTCGGCACCCCCTCCCGGTTCGACGCCGACGTCACCTACCGCACCGCGGACGGCACCGAGCACTCCACCACCGTCCAGGTCAACGAGCCGCTCGCCATCGGCGCCGAGCGGGTGCGGCTGCTCGGCCACGGCTTCGCGCCCGTCGTCCGGGTCACCGACGGCCAGGGCGACGTCGCGTTCAGCGGCCCCGTCCCGTTCATCCCGCAGGACCAGGCCCTCACCTCGGTCGGCGTCGTCAAGGTGCCCGACTACACCAACCCGCAGGGCGATCCTGAACAGCTCGGCTTCCAGGGCTTCTTCAGCCCCACCTACAACATCGACGAGGTCCGCGGCCCGCACTCCACCTTCCCCGACCCGGACGACCCGGTCCTCACCCTCACCGGCTACCACGGCGACCTCGGCATCGACTCCGGCCTGCCGCAGAACGTCTACCAGCTCGACACCAGCGACATGGAACAGCTGGTCGACGCGGACACCGGCGACCTCTTCCGCTTCGACCTGCGGCCCGGCGAGTCCATCGACCTGCCCAACGACATGGGCACGTTGGAGTTCCAGGGCTTCGAGCGCTGGGCCACCTTCCAGATCTCCACCCGGGCCGGCAACAGCTGGGCGCTCGGCGGCTCGCTCGCCGCCATCGCCGGCCTCGCCGCCTCGCTGCTGCTCCAGCGCCGCCGCGTCTGGGTGCGCGCCTACCCGCACGCGGACGGCCACACCGTCGTCGAGATGGCGTCCCTCGGCCGCACCGAGTCCAACCGGATCCCGGAGGAGCTGGCCGCCCTCGCTGCGGCCCTCGCGCCGGCCGCCCCCATGCTGCCCGCCGACCCCACGCTGCTTGCCGACACCGAAGCGGGCCCCGGGTCTGATACCTCTGAAGAGTCCGCCGCCGAAGGAGCACGCTCATGACGCTCGCCGCAGACGAGGGCCTGGCCGATTTCAGCAACCTGCTGATCTACACGGCGATGGCCGTCTACGCGCTGACGTTCGTCGCCTACACCGCCGAGTGGATCTTCGGCAGCCGCAGCCGGGTGGCCCGCACCGCCGCCGCGCTCGGCGACGCGGGGTCCGGCGAGGCGGCCGAGTCGTCCGACGTGCCGGCGCAGCGGCCGGCCGTCGTGGTCAGGAAGGGCGGCGCGACCTCCGTCCTCGACCGGCCGAAGATCGTCACCCGCTCCGCCACGCCCGAGCGCGACGCCGTCCCCGACGGCCCGGGCGCGGCCGGCGGCGACGAGCGGGGTGACACGTTCGGGCGGATCGCGGTCTCGCTGACCGCCCTCGCGTTCCTGCTCCACCTCGGCGGCGTCGTCGCCCGCACCATCGCCGTGGGGCGTGGGCCGTGGAGCAACATGTACGAGTTCTCCACCGCCTTCTCGATGGTCCTGGTCGCCACCTACCTGGGCTTCCTGGCCTTCCGCCGGAACGTCCGCTGGCTCGGCCTGCCGCTGGCCACCACCGTGCTGCTCGACCTCGGCCTCGCGGTGACCGTGCTCTACAACGACTCGACGCAGCTGGTGCCGGCGCTCGACTCGATCTGGATGATGATCCACGTCCCGCTGGCGATCATCTGCGGCGCGCTGATGTACGTCGGCGCGGTCGGCGCCGTCCTCTTCCTCTTCCGGGACCGCTACGAGGCCAAGCTGGCCGCCGGCGAGCAGCCGGGCAGGTTCGCCACCTCGGTGCTGGAGCGGCTGCCCTCCTCCCTCACCCTGGACCGCTTCTCCTACCGGATCAATGCGGCGGTCTTCCCGTTCTGGACCTTCACCATCGTCGCCGGCGCCATCTGGGCCGAGAACGCGTGGGGCCGCTACTGGGGCTGGGACCCGAAGGAGACCTGGGCGTTCATCACCTGGATCGTCTACGCCATCTACCTGCACGCCCGCTCCACGGCCGGCTGGAAGGGCCGCAGGACCGCCTACCTGTGCATCGCCGGGCTGGTCTGCTTCCTGATCAACTACTACGGCGTCAACATCTTCTTCAACAGCCTGCACGGCTACGGCGGCGTGTGAGCCGCACCGTCCGAACGACGGAATCCGAACGACGAACGGGCCCCCGCCGAACCAGCTTCGGCGGGGGCCCTCTCCGTGGTGTTCCGTGATACGGGCTTCCGCTCAGCGGTCCTTGGGACCCGACGACGGCGGGTTCTCGTCGTCGTCCTTCTGCCGCAGCTCGTCCTCGCGACGGCGCAGGTCCTCTTCCCAGTTCTCCAGGAGCTCGCGGTCCTTCTCGTTCTCCTCGCGCCGCTGGTCGTCGTCGAGCGAGCGCAGGAACTCCGGGTTGTCGTCGGGCGCGACCCAGCCGCCACCCGAGCGGCGGCCACGGCCACCGCCACCACCCCCGCCGGCCGCGGCGGCGCCGCGCCTGCGACCGATCAGGATCCAGGTGATCGGGCCGATGACCCAGGCGATCACGATCAGCAGGATCCAGGCCACCTTGGGCAGGTGCCTGACGTCCTCGTCCTTGGAGCTGATGCAGTCGACCAGGGCGAAGATGGTCAACGCCAGCGGTACCAGAAACAGCAGCACCCTCAGCATGGTAGTCCCCCTGGACGGAACGGGTCGGGCCTCGGATATCGGGCCCCTGACTAAGCCCAGGGTAATGCGTCGGCAATACTGAGCGGCATGGCGTACGACGACCTCCGTGGCCTGCTGAAGGCTCTCGAACGAGATGGCGACCTCAAGCGGGTCCGGGCGGAGGTCGATCCGCACCTCGAGGTGGGCGAGATCACCGACCGGGTGAACAAGGCCGGCGGGCCCGCCCTGCTCTTCGAGAACGTCAAGGGCTCGAAGCTGCCGCTGGCGATGAACGTCTACGGCACCGACCGCCGGCTGCTGAAGGCGCTCGGCCTCTCCTCCTACCAGGAGATCAGCGAGCGGATCGGCGCGCTGCTCAAGCCCGAACTGCCGCACGGCTTCGTCGGCGTGCGCGAGGCGTTCGGCAAGCTCGCCTCGGTGGCGCACGTGCCGCCGAAGAAGGTGAAGAGCGCGCCGGTGCAGGAGGTCGTCCTCAAGGGCGACGACGTCGATCTCGACGCGCTGCCCGCGCTGTTCACCTGGCCGGAGGACGGCGGCTCGTTCTTCAACCTCGGCCTCACCCACACCAGGGACCCGGAGTCCGGGGTGCGGAACCTGGGCCTCTACCGGCTCCAGCGCCACGACCGCCGCACCATCGGCATGCACTGGCAGATCCACAAGGACAGCCGCAACCACTACCAGGTCGCCGCCCGGCGCGGCGAGCGGCTGCCGGTCGCCATCGCCTTCGGCTGCCCGCCCGCCGTCACCTACGCGTCGACGGCCCCGCTGCCCGGCGACATCGACGAGTACCTGTTCGCCGGCTACCTCCAGGGCAAGCGCGTCGAACTGGTCGACTGCGTGTCCGTGCCGCTCCAGGTGCCGGCCCGCGCCGAGGTCGTCGTCGAGGGCTGGCTGGAGCCCGGACGGATGCTGCCCGAGGGCCCGTTCGGCGACCACACCGGCTTCTACACGCCGCAGGAGCCGTTCCCCGCCCTCGACGTCGAGTGCGTCACGATGCGCCGCGACCCCGTCTTCCAGTCGATCGTGGTCGGCCGCCCGCCCACCGAGGACGGCCCGTTGGGCCGGGCCACCGAGCGGTTCTTCCTCCCCCTCCTCAAGGTCATCATCCCGGACATCGTCGACTACCACCTGCCGGAGGCCGGCGGCTTCCACAACTGCGCGATCATCTCGATCGACAAGAAGTACCCGAAGCACGCGCAGAAGGTGATGTCCGCGGTCTGGGGGGCGCACATGATGTCGCTCACCAAGCTGATCGTCGTCGTCGACTCCGACTGCGACGTGCACGACCTGCACGAGGTCGCCTGGCGGGCGCTCGGCAACGTGGACTACGCCCGCGACCTGCTGCTCACCGAAGGCCCTGTCGACCACCTCGACCACGCCTCCTACCAGCAGTTCTGGGGCGGCAAGGCGGGCATCGACGCCACCGCCAAGTGGCCCGAGGAGGGCTACACCAGGGACGGCGGCTGGCCCGAGATGGTGCGCTCGGACCCGGCCGTCGCCGATCTCGTGACCGGCCGTTGGAAGGAGTACGGGCTGTGACCGCCGTCGCGCCCCGACCGGCCGCCGCGGGCGGCTCGGTGCGGGCCTTCCTGCGGGTGGTGATGATCGAACACTCGGTCTTCGCGCTGCCGTTCGCCTACATCGCCACGCTCACCGCGATGCTGGTGGACCGGCCGGCCGAGGTCATCGAGTGGGACACCCTGCTCCTGGTCACCGTCTGCATGGTCGGCCTGCGGACGTTCGCGATGGCCGCCAACCGGATCATCGACCGCGAGATCGACGCCCGCAACCCGCGCACCGCGCGCCGCGAACTCGTCACCGGCGCCGTCTCGGTGCGGGCCGGCTGGACGGGCGCGCTGATCGCCCTCGCCGTCTTCCTCGGCTCGGCTGCCCTGCTCAACCCGCTCTGCCTGGCCCTGGCGCCGCTCGCCGTGGTGCCGATGGTCGTCTACCCGTACGGCAAGCGGTTCACGGACTTCCCACACGCCATCCTCGGCCTCGCCCAGGCGATGGGCCCGGTCGGCGGCTGGCTCGCCGTCACCGGCGCCTGGTCCTGGGAGGCGGTGGTGCTCGGCGCGGCCGTCGGCCTGTGGATCGGCGGCTTCGACCTGATCTACGCCTGCCAGGACGTGGCGGCCGACCGCGAGAACGGCGTCCGCTCCGTCCCCGCCCGCTTCGGCATCGCCGGCGCGTTGAACGGCGCCCGCGCCTGCCACGTCCTCACGCTGGCGCTCCTCGCCCTCTACGCGGCCCTGACCGAAGCCGGCCCGCTCTTCTGGACCGGCCTCGCGGTGGTCGCCGGCGCCTTCGCCTACGAACACTCCCTGGTCCGCCCGACCGACCTCTCCCGCCTGAACCGCGCCTTCTTCACCGTCAACGGCTTCGTGGGGATCTCGCTGTTCGCCTTCACGCTGGCCGACCTGGCGGTGCGAGGGCTGGGGATCTGACGGCCCGTCGGCAGGGTCAGAGGTCCTGCGGGTAGCGCCGGAACCGGTCGGTGGGAACGAGGACTCCGCTCAATGGGGCAGGGAGTTCCACGGGCTCGCCGAAGTCGCCCTTGTGCAGCGCGCGGTACTCGGCCTTCTCGGGCGCCGGCTCGGTGTGCAACAGCCAGGTGCCGTTGTTCGGGTCGATCAGTAGATAGACCGGGATGCCGCCCTGGGCGTAGATCGCGGGCTTCTCCTGGTAGTCACGGATCTTGGCCCCCCTGGTGGTGGAGACGACCTCCAGCACCAGGAGCACCAGTTCGGACGGGATGGCCCTGAAGTAGTCGTCGGCGTGGTCCGCGTGTGTGATGGTGAGGTCTGGATCGGGACGGTCGTTCGACTCGGTGATGGCCACGGCCTGGTCATGCCACGGTTGGAAATCCGATCGTGGAAAGCACTCGCGGATCAGATCCACGATCCGGTTGTGGATGGTGTTGGGCGTGGCCATCATGACCAGCGCTCCACCGAGGTATTCCATGGTGAAGCCCTCAATCGGTTCCATGCGTTCGTACAGCTCCAGGCCGGGGTCTCGTTCTTCGATGACGCCGCTCACTGGAACCTCCAACACGGTTGCTGGCATCGGCATGCTCCTATGGTCGATTCCGACGGGGCGCTGCCGTGTCAACGACACACAGATCCGAAAGTCACCCGACCGGCGGTGTGCCCGGCGGGGGGACGTCCTCCACGAAGTGGTCGAACTCGTTGTTCTGGACGCCGAGGACGAAGGCGTCCCACTTGGCGCGGGTGGTGGTGACGATCTTGGCGAGGTCGTCGGTCTGGCGGATGTGGATCAGGTCGCCCTCGCCGGCCGCCACCTCGAAGCAGTGCTCGTCGCTGCCGTCCTCGACCGGGGCCTGGATCCACTCCAGCTTCTCGGCCTCTTCCAGGGTGATTCTCGGCACGTGCGCGCTCCTTCCGGGGCTCAGGTTACGTTGATCCGCAGCACGGTGTCGCCGTCCAGCAGGTCGAGGAGGCCGGGGCCCTCCGCCGCCGACAGCGCGACGCGCGGGTCGGCCAGCTCGCCGCCGTCGAGCAGCGGGGCCGGATCGGCCGTCAACTCCGTGCCGTCCAGCGGGATACGCCACAGCGCGGACCGCCGCGTGTCCGGCGACCAGAGCGAGCCGGCGCCGAACGCCAGGCCCTGCGGCGCGGCCTCGATGGCCGGCCAGGTGAAGACGGGCGGTACCCCACCGGCCTCGTAACCCTGGCCAGGAACGATCGCGTTCAGCTCGGTGGTACCGGTCTCGCCCGGGACGACGTCGAGCGACCACAGCCGGCCGGCCTCGTCCCAGGCGAGACCGGCCACCTCGCCGTGGCCCAGCGCGTAGACCGGGGAGTCAGGGAAGGGGTTGTCCGCCGGGATGCCGCCGTCGGGCTCGATCCGCAGGATCTTGCCGCCGAGCGACTCCGGATCCGTGCCGAGCGCCGGCTGCCCGCCGACCCCCGTGCCGACGTAGAGCATCCCGTCGGGGCCGAAGGCCAGCGTTCCGCCGCCCGGGATCGGGTCGTCGATCAACCAGTCCGAAGTGGCGCCCAGTTGGGCGCTTGGCGCGGCCGAACCCGTGAAGGTGTGGCGGGCCACCCGGACCCCGGAGGACGTGGTGTAGGAGAGATAGAGCCAGCCGTCCTCGCCGGCGAATCCGGGCTCGACGGCCAGGCCGACCAAGCCGGCGGCGCCGGGCGCGGTGCCGACCTCGGTGATGGTGCCGTCCGGCGCGATCCGGCGGATCGTGCCGCTGCCGGACTCGCCGACCAGCAGGCCGCCGTCCGGCAGCGTGACGGCGCAGCAGACGTTCGGCAGGCCCTCGGCCACCGTGCCGGTGATCTCCGCCGTGCCGGTGGGCGGCGCCGGCTCGCTCACAATCGGCGGCTGCTCGGTGGGCTCCCCGCCGGGGTCCTCGCCGGACGGCGGCTCCTCGCCGCCGGGCGTGGGCGTCGGCTGGGCGGGGCCCTCGGCCACGCCGAGCCGCTCCGCGTGGTCGGCGGCGGGCCCGAAGGCGCACCCCCCGCACAGCACGACGGCGATGGCTGCCGCTACCGCCCGAGCCCGCGTACGCATGCGCTAGATGGCCATCCCGTAGATGATCGTGAACAGCGTGCCGAGCGAACCGATGATGAAGATCCCGGTGAGCCCGGCGACGATCAGCCCCTTGCCCTGCTCGGCGCTGAAACTGTCCCGCATCGCCGTCGACCCGATCCGCTGCTTGGCCGCGCCCCAGATGGCGATCGCCATGCAGATCAGGATGGCCAGCGCCATGATCACCTGGATCATCGTCCGCGCCTGGTCGCCGACCTGCGCGAAGGGCCCCCAGTTCGGGGCGATGCCGCCGATGATCTCGTTGATGTCTTCCGTCTCAGCTGCCAGGAACACCCGACCTCACCGCCCAACTGCCGTTCAAACCACTCCTTCTCGGATTCTGCCACGCCCGGGTGACAGAAGTGCGGCCACGACCGGGCGGATTCCGGCCAGGCGAGCGAAGTCGAGTAAACGCCGCGCCGGTTTCGTGAGGGTTCGGATCCCTGCGGGCGGGTACCCGGCCGTCTCGTGACAGGCCCCGAACCCCGGGAGACGAAGAGATGGCAGTCACCGACACGATCCTCTGGTCACGCGAGGACGGCCCGGACCGGGTCATCGAGAACCCCCTGCCCGGCCAGACCTACGAGCTGGAGGGCGACGGCACGGTCCAGAACAACACGGACGTCCCGTTGCAGCTGTACACCCACGGCGACTCGGCCCCCACCGACCAGATCGACCCAGGCCACACGGCCTCGGCACCGCCGGCCGAGCACTTCAGCGTGTACTGCGTGCTCTAGGCCCGCCGAACCGTCGCAAGCAGCGCGCGGAGCCGGGCGGGCGTGGCCCGGAGGACGGTGTCCGGCTCGTCCGACTCCCGGAGGAGCACGGCCCCGCCGCGCGGCGCGGCGGCGACTTCCAGGCAGTTGTTGCCCTCGCTGCTGAACGACGACTTCTGCCAGCTCGGCGGCTCGGTCGGGCGCACGTCCGCTCCTCACAGCGTCTTGACGATCCGGTGGACGAAGTCCCTGGAAGCACGGGGAGTGAGCGCTATCGCCTCGAAGCGTTCAAGGAACGTTCGATACTTGGCGAGTTGCGCATCCGAGTGCAACTGTTCCGATCCATGCTCGGTGTCCAGTTGGACCGTGTCCAGCTGTGGGACCGGTCCCTCGGCGTAGAGCACGGTCTGCCCGGCGCCCGGGAAGATGCCGGCCTCGAACGGGATGACCCGCACCGTGACGTGGTCGCGTTCGCTCATCTCGACGAGGTGGGTGAGCTGCGCGCTGGTGGTCTCGGGCCCGCCGAACCGCATCCGCAGCGCGGCCTCATGAACGGTGGCGGTGTAGGGCGTGGGGGTGTCCGCCCAGAGGATCTGCTGGCGTTTGATCCGGTGAGACGTCCGGAACTCCACCATGGGCGGCGGTAGTTCCGGGATCGACTGGCGGAAGATCGTGCGCGCGTAGTCCACGGTCTGGAGCAGGCCGGGCAGGTGCGTCACCTGGGCGGTGCGGATCGAGCGGGCATGGTGTTCGAGTTCGGTCAGGTCGAGCAGCCCACTGGGAAGGTAGTCCCGGTACTCGTCCCACCAGTTGCGGCGCCGAGTCGCAGGCATGGCGGCGAGTGCGTTGGCCAGCTCGGCGTCGTAACTGCCGTAGGTGCGCACGAATGCGCGGACGCGCTCCGCGCTCACTCCATAGCGCCCCCCTTCGATGGCACTGAGTCGGGACTGCGAGATCTTGAGCCGAAGCGCCGCATCAGTGGTGGACAGACTCGCGGCGTCGCGAAGTTTCCGCAGCTCAGCGCCCAGGCGACGCTGACGGGCGGTCGGCACACTGCGTGGCGGCATGTTCTTTCTCCCTTCCTCGCTGCGAGCAATAGGCCAGGTGTTCAGTAGCCATTAGCCCTTGTCGCGCCCTACGGTTAGTGCCCAGTCAACCACCGTTCGTGGCAAGGGGGTCCCGCGCCCATGACCGTTCCGCTGACGCAGCCGAGCCGCTGTCTCCGTGACTGGGAGGTCAGCGTCCACCTCCATCCCGACGATCGCGCGCCGCGGTTGTGCCGGGCGTCGGCGGCCGGTGCCGTCATGGCCTACGGCCTGCCGGAGCTGGCCGAGCCGGCCGAACTCGTCGTCAGTGAGCTGGTCACGAACGCCGTCCAACACGGCCGCGGGCCGCTCGCGTTCCGCGTGGCGTGGTTCGCCGTGCGGGGGCGGCTGCGGCTCACCGTCTGGGACGACGGGCCGGGGTGGGCGCCTCTGCGCCCGGCCCGGCCGGCGGACGACGTCGAATCGGGGCGGGGGCTGCTGATCGTGGCGGCGCTGGCCGTCGACTGGGGGCAGTACGCCATGCCCGGCGCCGGCAAGGCGCTCTGGGCCGAGCTCGGCCCTGGGGCCCCGTGACCGGCGCGAGCCCGCTTCGGGCCGCCGGCCTCGGGTACTCGGGCGTCTCGTGAGACCCCACCACTCCTGAGGAGAGGGAGAAACCCATGGCAGGCGAGGCACTCACCCTGTACACGACCCAGGACAGCCCGGACCAGGTCATCCAGAACCCCGAGCCCGGCCGGACCTACCCGCTCGACGGGCAGGGCACGATCCAGAACGACACCGGGTACAACGCCCAGTTGTACGTCGAGGGGGCTTCGACTCCGGCGCAGCAGCTCGCTCCCGGCGACGCGGTGCAGGCGACGGACGAGCAGGTCGTCAGCGTCACGTTCACCTCTCACTGAGAGGCAGGGGTAGCGAAGACGCTGTTAGATGTAGTACTTCTTATACATGAGCGATAAGGTCCACAACAGACTCTCGGTGGTGCGTGCCGAGCGGAGCGTCACGCGGCGGGCGTTGGCGGAGGCCGTCGGCGCGCACTACCAGACGATCGGGCACATCGAGCGCGGGCAGTACAACCCGAGCCTCGACCTGGCCCTGCGGATCGCCGCGTACTTCACGCTCCCGGTGGAGGCGTTGTTCTCGCTCGATCCGTTCCGGCCGCTCACCGACGAGGTCTACGGCGGCACTTCGCACACACCGAACCAAGGGGGGGCCGCATGAGCGCCCGGACGACCAGGTACGACGAGGCCATGCTCCGCGTGATGAACCGGGAGGAGGCCAGGAGCCTGCACGCCGGCCGCGGGCGGCGGCGGGCGTGGACGGGGGCGCACGTCGTGCTGACCGCCGCCACGTCGGCGGCGTTTCCGCTCGCCGGCGACAACGGGGCGCTGCTGATCGGCCTCGTGATCCCGCTGGTGCTGCTGTGGTGCGTGTGCACCGGCGTGCTCAACTCCGCCACCCGCGGCCTGCTCGAACTCCGGGAGCGGGCCCTCGACGAGCGGCAACTCGCCGAGCGTGGGCGGGTGTTCACCGTCGCGCACCGGGCCCAGCTCTCGCTGACGCTGGCCGCGGTCGGCGGCCTCGGCCTCCTCCACCTGCTGACGGACGACGGCAGCGAAGGCGTCTCCGTCGAGGTGCTGCTGGTCGCCCTGTTCGGCCTCGGGCTCACGCACTGGCTGCTGCCGCTGTGGACCGCCATGCTCCGCACGCCCGACGAGCCGGCCGACGACGACCCGGTGGCAGCCTCCGCCTGAGCGCCCGGATAGGGCAGAGTGGCTGCCCGTGGAAGCACTGCGCGGCCAGGATCCGGTGGCCATAGGGGAGTTCACGCTGCTGGCGCGGCTGGGCGTCGGCGGGATGGGGCGGGTGTACCTCGGCCGGTCGCCCGGCGGCACCAGGGCCGCGATCAAGGTGATCAGGGAGGACATCGCCGACGAGCCCGGCGCGCTCGCCAGGTTCCGCCGCGAGGTGGCCACCGTGCGGGCGGTGCGCAGCCCGTTCACCGCGAACCTGATCAGCGCCTCGCTCGACGCCCCGCCGTACTGGCTGGCCACCGAGTTCGTGCCGGGGCCGACACTGCTGCGGGCCTTCCGGGACGGGCCGCTGGCCCCCGAGCTGTGCACCGGGCTCTTCGCGGCGCTCGCCGAGGGGCTCGCGGCGGTGCACGCGCAGGGCGTGGTGCACCGCGACCTCAAGCCGCACAACGTGATGCTGGCGCCGAACGGGCCGCGGCTGATCGACTTCGGGATCGCCCGGGCCGCCGACCAGACCCAGCTCACCAGGACCGGGCAGGCGCCAGGCACGCCCGGGTTCACGGCGCCCGAGGTGCTGCTCGGCGGTGAGGCCGGGCCGGCGGCCGACGTCTTCGCGCTCGGCGCGACGATGGCGACCGCGGCCACCGGCCGGGCGCCCTACGGCGGCGGGGAGTGGCCGGCCGTCAGCTACCGGGTGGTCCACGGCGAGATCGACGTCGACGGCGTCCACCCGGGCCTCGCGGCGCTGATCCGGGACTGCGTGGCCCGCGAGCCGGCCGACCGGCCGGCGCCGGCGGACGTCATCCGCCGCTGCGCGGTGAGTTGGGCGCTGGCCGACCTCCCGGCCTACCGGGCCCTCGGCGACCTCGGCGAGCCGGCGCCGCACGACCTCCCCACGGCGACGGCCGCCGGCCTCGTCCCCACCAGGCCGACCACCGGCGGCCGCGGCCGCCGCTGGCAGGTGGTGGGCACCGGCCTGGCCGTGGCGGCGCTCCTCACCACCGTCGGGGTCTGGCTCGGTACGAGGGACGACGGCACGGGCGGCACGGGCGGCGCCGACGCCGGTCAGGGCGAGGACGGGGACGCGGGCGGCGGCGAGGAAACCACGTCCTCAGGCGTCCAGGGCACCGAGGGAGCCGGCGGCGCCGAGAGTCCGGACCCGGGCCGAAGCGACTCGGGCGGCTCGGGAGACACCGGTGGCGAGGAGGAACCGCCCACCCGCATCGTGGAGACCAACCCCGTGCGCGACTACTGGGCCGACGGAGGGTGCGTCGGGGAGAACGCCACGACCGAGGCGCAGCTGGTGTACGACGTGGCCCGCGGCGGCGAGAACGCCGCCATCAGCTTCGGGCACAACGATGACTTCGGCCCGCTGGAATCGCCGTTCTTCGTCACCGCGACCGTCAAACCGCCGCACGAGATCGACCCGGGTACGGGCCGACCGTCCGAGGGGGGGCTCTTCCCGAACCTGTCCCTCGGGTACATCAGCGACGCGCGCGACGTCGGGGAGGACGGGGGCCACGTGCAGTTGAGCTATCCGGACGACTTCCCCGGGGCGATCCCGCTGGCCAACGACCCGGGCGACTGGACGGTGCTCTTCTACGCCGTGACGGGTCCACAGGACTATGTGAGGATCGGCTGTTCGGGCTTTACCGTGGAGTGAGCACGGGCAAGTGCCCGACGCGGGAGGGTGGTTGCGGTGATGCGACGGGTCGTGCTCTGGGCCGGTGTCGGCTTCGGCGGCCTCGCCTTCTTCATGGCACTGCTGGTCGTGGGCGTCTACGGCGCCGCCGCCGGGCTGCTGGGCGGCGGGCGGCAGGGGGGCGGCCAACTCGCCCGCAACTCGGTGCCCGCCGAGTACGCCGGGCTGGTGCAGCAGTGGGGGAACCTCTGCCCGGAACTGTCGCCCGCCCTGCTCGCGGCGCAGCTCAACCAGGAGAGCGGCTGGCAGCCGGACGTGGTGAGCCACGCCGACGCCCGGGGCATCGCGCAGTTCATCCCGAGCACCTGGGCCGCCTACGGCTTCGACGCCAACGGGGACGGCACGGCCGACATCTGGGACCCCGAGGACGCGATCCCGGCGGCGGCCACGTACGACTGCGCGCTGGCCGCGCAGCTGCGGGGCGTGCCGGGCGACCCGGCGGACAACATGCTGGCCGCCTACAACGCCGGGCCGTACCGGGTGATCCAGGCCGGTGGCGTGCCGCAGATCGAGGAGACCCAGAACTACGTCCGCATCATCCGCGAGGCGGAGGCCAGTTTCGCCGCGCCCGTCGAGGAGGCGGGTGGCGGTGGCGGGCTGCCGCCGATCGAGCAGGCGGCCGGGGCGGTGAACTTCGCGCAGGAGCACCTGGGGACGCCGTACCTGTGGGGTGGGAACGGCACGCCCGAGCAGGACGGGCGGTTCGACTGTTCGGGGCTGACGTTGGCGGCCTTCGAGTCGGTCGGGATAGAGCTGCCGCGGGTCGCCAACGACCAGTGGAACTCCGGTCCGCACCCGGCGCGTTCGGAGCTGCTGCCCGGGGACCTCGTGTTCTTCGCGTATGATCTCCAGGATTCTCGGAGCATTCACCATGTCGGCATCTATGTCGGCGGCGGGTACATGATCAACGCCCCGTACACGGGAGCCACGATCCGCTTTGACCCGATTGATTCCCAGGATTACTTTGGGGCGACCCGCCCCACGGCAGGGTGACGCCGCCGTCGCGCCGCGTGATGGCCTCGGGCTCAACTGGGCAATCCGTTGCTGTTCGATAACGCTGTGGTGATCTTTCGATGCACCCCGGCACTCTGGGGGATGTAGTTGGCGTTACCTGTACCGGAACAGGGGCTCCTCAGCCCTGTCAGCCTTGACAGGGTCCCCCCACAGCACGAAGGGGCCGCAACGGCACATGGTTGGACTCGATAACCCCGACGTCGAGTTGGACATCCTCTACCAGATCAACGACCTCGCCGGCCGGCTGCCCGGATGGGGCAGGAGCCTCGTCTCGTTCGTCGGCGAGTGGGGCATCCCGGTGGCGCTCGTGCTGCTCGTCGTGGTCGGCTGGCTGCTGGTCCGGCGGCGTCCCGACGCGCCGACCGCGGTGGCGGGGGTGCTGTGGGCGGGCGCGGCGGCCGGTGTGGCGCGGCTGGTCAACATCCCGATCAGCGAGTTCGTGGCCCGGCCCAGACCCTTCGTCGACCATCCCGACCTCGACGTGCTGGTGGAGGGGAAGCACGGCTGGTCCTTCGTCAGCGATCACGCGAGCGCGGCCATGGCCATCGCCGTGGCGCTCTTCCTCGTGCACCGGGTCCTCGGCCTGATCGCCTTCGCGCTCGCGCTCACCCAGGGCTTCGCCCGGGTCTTCGTCGCCGTGCACTACCCGACCGACGTGGTCGGCGGCTTCGCCCTCGGGATGGCGGTGGCGCTGCTGCTGGCGCCGCTGGCGATGGCGGCGCTCACCCCGTTGGTGCGGGCCGCGTCGCACACCAGGGCCTTCGGCTGGCTGGCCGCGGAAGGCGCGCGGAGCGCGCCGAACGTGCGGGGTGGGACCGGGAGGCCGGCGGAGGCGGGGGTCGCGTCGAGGGAGCAGGCGCCGACCGAGGACGGCGCCGTGGGCCGGCCCGAGCCACGGCCGACGCCGTCCGGGTCGGGCCTCGCCGCCTGATCCGATCCCCAGCCGCCGCACACCATCCCGGGGCGCCGCGGAACGCGCGGTGCGGACCGCGGCCTACGCGGAGGGCGCCGCCTCGTGCGCGGCGGCCTCCGATCTGGCCAGTGGCCTGGAGCGGCGGGCCGGCCCGTACCAGCCGCAACTGCACCGCGGGGCGACGAAGGGCCCGCGCTCGTTGAGTGTGACCTGATGCTCCACCAACGTCGGCCCGCCGGTCGACGGTTCCTCGTTCTCACACTGGTCGTGCACCACACCACCGTAACGGCCACCCCCGGGTCTCGTTAGGTCATACGACTCCGAGGCGACCAGGTGCTGGGGGTGTCGGCAGACCATGGGGCAGACCAGGGCGGCCACCACGGGAACCATCACGGGAATCACGGCGCGCACCAGGCTCGCCGGCTGTGTGGGGCTGCTCTCCGCCGTGCTCACGAGCGCCCTCTCCGGGTGCTCCGGCACCGGCGCCGCGGCGGACGGCGCGGCGCGGCGGCAGGCCGCGGAGGCGGTCAGGCAGGTGCCGGAAGTCCTTGCGGAGAGCGGGAGTTCGCAGGCCACCACCGACATGCGGATGGCCTCGGGCGGCACCTGGATCACGATTCACGGAGAAGGCGGATTCGACTACGCCGAACGGCGGGGGCTGCTGCGGATCTCGCTGCCCGAGGGCGAGCCGGTAACCGAGGTGTTCGTCGCCGGCGAGCTGTACATGAAGAACCGGGGCGCGGGGGTGCCGGCCGACAAGTGGGTGCGGGTCGACGTCACCACCCTCCCGGACGGCAACGTGGTCACGGGCGGCGCCACCGATCCGATCACCGCGGTCGAGCTGCTGCGCGGCGTCTCCTACGCCGCCGACCTGGGGTTCACCGAGGTCGACGGGGAGACGCTGCGGCACTACCGGGGGGTGACCGACATCGCGGCCGCGGCCGAGGCGGCGCCCGGCGCGGCCGGCGAGCAGCTGGCGGCGGCGGTGGACGGCTTCACGGACACCGAGGTGCCGTTCGACGCGTATCTCGACGACCAGGGGTTGCCGCGCAAGATCCGCCACCAGTTCAGCTTCGCCAGGGGCGGGGCGTCGGTGGACGTGGCGTCCACCGTGCTGCTGCACGACTTCGGCGCCCCGGTGCGGGTGGAGCTGCCGGAGCCAGGCCAGGTCTACACCGGCACCATCGAGTAGCCGGCGGCCCGGCGGCCCGGCCGGCCGGCGCGTCAGGCGCGTCAGGTGCGCAGCAGGCGGGCGATCGCGGCGGTGGCCTCCTCGACCTTGGCGTCGATCTCGGGCCCACCCTCCTGGGCGGCGTGCGCCACGCAGTGCCGCAGGTGCTCCTCGAGCAGCTGGAGCGCGAAGGACTGCAGGGCCTTGGTGGAGGCCGACACCTGGGTGAGTATGTCGATGCAGTAGACGTCCTCGTCGACCATCCGCTGCAGGCCACGGACCTGGCCCTCGATCCGGCGCAGCCGTTTGAGGTGCGAGTCCTTGTCCTTGCTGTAGCCGTGTGGGCCCACCGGGTGGGCGTCGGTCGCGGTGGCGCCCTCACCCTGCGTTTCGGCGGAGGTCGCGTCGATGGTGGTCATAGTGTTGCCTTCCGGCTCTTATACCCCTGATGGGTATAGCGTAACGAATCGGCGCTGGGCCGGGCCGGGGCCGGGCAGTAGGGTACGAACGGCCGAGGGAAGGGACTGAGCGAGAGTGAAGCTACGCCTCGGCTCCGTCGCGCTGACGGGTGCGCTGGTCGGCGCGCTGTCCCTCACCAGCTGCGGGTCGGACGACAACTCCGGCATTCCCGGCGCCCTCGACTTCTCCCTCGACGATCTTCGCTGTGGCCCCCACGGCACCCTGCTCGCCTCCGGATCCTCGGCCCAGGCCAACGCCATGGAGGTCTGGGTGAACACCTACCAGACCAATTGTGCGGGCAGCCAGGTCAACTACAAGGCCACCGGCTCGGGTGCCGGGGTCCAGGAGTTCCTCCAGGGGAACACGGCCTTCGCGGGTTCCGACACGGCGCTCGACCCCGAGGAGATCGAGGAGTCACGCTCCGTGTGCCGGGGCGGCGGGCGGGCGGTGAACCTGCCGATAGTCGCGGGGCCGATCGCCATCGGCTACCACCTGCCGGGCGTCGAAGACCTGGTGCTCGACCCGGACGCGCTGGCCCGGATCTTCGACTCCCGCATCACGCGCTGGAACAATCCGGCGATCCAGCGGCTCAACCCGGACGCCAGGCTGCCGGACGCCCCGATCACCCCGTTCCACCGCTCCGACGGCTCGGGCACCACCGAGAACTTCACCAGCTACCTGCGGGCCGCCGCGCCCGACTCCTGGCCGCACGAGCCGGACAAGGCGTGGGCCGGCCGCGGCGGCCAGGCCGCCGACGGCTCCTCGGGTCTTGTGGGGCAGGTGCAGCAGAACGAGGGCGCGATCGCCTACTTCGAGCTGTCCTTCGCGCACCGTAACGAGATCAGCACCGTCCGGCTCGACACCGGCGCCGAGCGCCCGGTGGCCGCCACCGTGGAGAACGCCGCGGGCGCCGTCGACCGGGCCAGGGTGGTCGGGGAACACGGCGACCTCGCCCTGGAGTTCGACTACCGGGCGCGCGCCGCGGACGTCTACCCGATCGTCCTCGTCACCTACGAGATCGCCTGCGACCGGGGCAACGAACCGGGCAGCGTCGGGCTGACAAGGGCGTTCCTCGGCTACGCCGCGAGCGAGGAGGGACAGCGGGCGCTCGCCAGGATCGACTACGCGCCGATCTCCGGCCCGATCATCGACCAGGTACGCCAGCGCATCGACGCCATGGCCTGAGCTGCCGTGGCCTGAGCCGAGGAGTCGAGGAAGCGTGGACCCCGCGAACGCCGGCGACGGCACGCGCCCCGGGCGCGCCGGCCCCGTGCGCCTTGGCGACCGCGTGTTCAGCGGGCTCGCCAAGGGCTCCGGCATCACGCTGCTCCTGATCATGGCGGCGATCGCGGTCTTCCTGACGATCCGCGCCGTCGTCGCGATCAGCCGGGACGAGGGGAACTTCCTCACCACCTTCGAATGGGAGGCCAACAGCCACCCGCCGGTCTTCGGCATCGCGGTGCTGTTGTTCGGCACCGTGGTCAGCTCGCTGATCGCCATAGTGCTCGCGATGCCGGTGGCCGTGGGGATCGCGCTGTTCATCTCGCACTACGCGCCGCGCCGTCTTGCCGCCCCGATCGGCTACCTGGTCGACCTGCTGGCCGCCGTGCCCAGCATCGTCTACGGCCTGTGGGGCGCGCTCTACCTGGTGCCGCGGCTGACCGGCTTCTACGAGTGGCTCGACCACGTCTTCGGCTGGACCGGGATCCTCTCCTACAACGGCACGCCGGCCAGGTCGCTGATGAGCGTCGGCATCCTGCTCGCGATCATGATCCTGCCGATCATCACCAGCGTCACCCGGGAGATCTTCCGGCAGACGCCCCGCGCCCACCAGGAGGCGGCGCTGGCGCTCGGCGCCACCCGCTGGGAGGTGATCACCACCACGGTGCTGCCCTTCGGCCGCTCCGGGATCATCAGCGCCACGATGCTCGGGCTCGGCCGGGCGCTCGGTGAGACGATGGCGGTGGCGACCGTGCTCTCGCCCAGCTTCCTGATCAACGCCAGCCTGCTGGAGTCCGGCGGCGGCACCTTCGCGCAGAACATCGCCAGCCAGTTCAAGGAGGCCACCTCGATGGGCCGGGACGCGCTGATCGCCTCGGGTCTCGTGCTGTTCGTGCTGACGCTGCTGGTCAACGGCGCCGCCCGGCTGATCATCGCCAGGCGCCGCGAGTACGCGGGGAACGCCGGATGAGCGGGCCCACGGTGGCCACCGCCGCCGCGCCGCCGCCGGTGGCCAGGCCGGTGCTCCGCCCGACCAGGCTGCCCCGCTGGGCGCTGGGCGCGGTGCTGGTGGGCTCGCTCTCCTTCGGCATCGGCGTCGGCCTGGTCGCCGGGCTCAGCAGCCGGGTGCAGTGGGGGCTGATCGCCGGCGTGCTGTTCGTCTCGACCACCTTCGCGCTGACCTACGCGATAGAGGGCCGGCGGCTGGCCGTCGACCGGCTGGCGGCGCTGCTGGTGTGGGCGTGCTTCGCGGTCGCCGTGCTGCCGCTCGCGGCGCTGGTCTGGGAGACGGTGTCGCAGGGGGTGTCCGGCATCAGCTGGCACTTCCTGAGCCACTCGATGAACGGGGTGCTGAGCTGGCAGTCGGGCGGCGGCGTCTACCACGCGCTGCTCGGCACCGTGCAGCAGGTGCTGATCGCCTCGGTGCTGGCCATCCCGATCGGCCTGCTCACCGCGATCTACCTGGTGGAGTACGGGCGCGGCCGGCTGGCGCGGGCGATCACCTTCTTCGTGGACGTCATGACCGGCATCCCGTCGATCGTGGCCGGCCTGTTCGTCCTCAGCCTGTGGATCATGACGCTCGGCTTCGGCTACTCGGGCCTCGCCGGCGCCCTGGCGCTCGCGGTGCTGATGATGCCGATCGTGGTGCGGTCCACCGAGGAGATGCTGAAGCTGGTGCCCGAGGAGCTGCGCGAGGCGTCGCTGGCGCTCGGGGTGCCGAAGTGGCGCACCATCGTCAAGGTGGTGCTGCCCACCGCGCTCGGCGGCATCACCACCGGGGTGATGCTGGCGCTGGCCAGGATCGCCGGCGAGACCGCGCCGATCATCCTGCTGGTCTTCGGCAACGCGATGATCAACGCCAACCCGTTCCAGGGCGCCCAGTCCTCGCTGCCGCTCTACGTCTACGAGCAGTGGGGGGCCGGCACCGCGTCGTCCTACGACCGGGCCTGGGCGGCGGCGCTGGTGCTGATCGCCTTCGTGATGCTGCTGAACCTCGCGGCCAGGGCCGTGGCACGCTGGAAGGCACCGAAGTCGGACCGCTGAGCGGAAGGGAGAGGCCGGGCAGATGGCCAAGCGCATCGACGTCAGCGGGCTGACCGCCTACTACGGCACCCACAAGGCGATCGAGGACATCACGCTGCACGTGGAGCCCCAGGCCGTGACGGCCTTCATCGGCCCGTCCGGCTGCGGGAAGTCCACGTTTCTGCGCACCCTCAACCGGATGCACGAGGTGACGCCAGGCGGCCGGGTCGAGGGCAAGGTCCAGCTCGACAACGAGGACCTGTACGGGCCCGGGGTCGACCCGGTGGCGGTGCGGCGCACCATCGGCATGGTGTTCCAGCGGCCGAACCCGTTCCCCACCATGTCGGTCTACGACAACGTGGCGTCCGGGCTCCGGCTCTACGGGGGCCGGCGGATGCGGAAGTCCGAGCTGGACGCCGTCGTGGAGAAGAACCTGCGGGACGCCAACCTGTGGAACGAGGTCAAGGACCGGCTGCACAAGTCGGGCTCCGGGCTCTCCGGCGGCCAGCAGCAGCGGCTGTGCATCGCCAGGGCCACGGCGGTCGCGCCCGACGTGCTGCTGATGGACGAGCCGTGCTCGGCGCTCGACCCGATCTCCACGCTGGCGATCGAGGACCTGATCGCCAAGCTCAAGGCCGAGTACACCATCGTGATCGTCACCCACAACATGCAGCAGGCGGCGCGGGTCTCGGACCGGACGGCGTTCTTCAACCTGGCGAAGGTGGGGGAGCCCGGCCGGCTGATCGAGGTGGACGCGACGGCGAAGATATTCTCCAACCCGTCCGTGCCGGCCACCGAGGACTACATCTCAGGACGCTTCGGCTGAGGCCGGGGCGCCCGGCCCGCCGTGGCGGGCCGGGCGCGGGTGGGAGTCAGCTGGTGCGGTAGGCGTCGATGATGGTCTGGGTGGTGGTGTTGCCCTGGGTGTCGACGGCTTCGGCCTGGAAGGAGACGGTGCCTCCGGCGGCCGGGTTGGTGACGGTGATGGTGCCGTCCTGGACCGGGGTCTCGGTCCAGGTCTCGCCGCCGTCGTGGGAGACGGAGACGGTCAGCGAGCCGAGGTTGTCACCGGTGGCCGAGCCCTGCACGGTCACCGGAACCTGGAAGGACTCGCCCGCCGGGGCGGTGGAGTCGAGGGCCAGTTCCGGGGTGAACCGGATGGCGCTGGCGGGGAGTCGCACCTGCTCGTCCTCGCCGGGGTTGGCCGAGGTGAAGGTGTAGGAGGCGGTGACCTCGGTGGTCACCGAGGCGCCGATGCCGTCCCGGTTGGCGGTGGTGACCACCTCGTACTCGGCCTCGTCGTCGGGCAGTTCGAAGCTCACCCAGTCGAGGTAGTCGGCGGCCGTCGCGTACTCCTCGCCGTTCCGGTAGACGGTGGTCGAGGCGGAGTCGAACAGGCTGTCACCGGTGTGGCCCGCGCTGTCGGCGAACAGGTTGACGATGCCGAACAGCTCGTTCCCGGCCCGGAACAGGCCCTGGCCGTCGTTGATCGCCGGGCCGAAGACACCCACGTTGAAGGTGGTCTCGTAGGTCTCGCCGGCCTCGTAGTCGACGGGCCCGGTCACGTAGTAGGCCTCGTCGTTGTACTCGGAGTCGACCTGCCAGAGCTCCTGGACCCAGGGGCCGGCCGACGTCTGCACGAACACCTCGGTGGTGCGGGGCAGTTGCGTGGCCGTGGCCGAGGCCCCGCCGTCCGCCGGGCCGATCATCAGGAAGCCGTACCGGTCCGGCAGTGAGGCACCCTGGTGGGTGGTGATCTGGGCCAGTTCCTCGGAGCTCACCTGCCTGCGCAGGCCGGTGTAGAACGAGCCCTCCCTGCTGTCCGTCAGGTAGTACTCGCGGTCGTCGTTGACCCAGGTGGTGGCCACGCTGGCCGAGAACGCGACATCGTCCGGGACGTCACCGACCTGCGCCGTGCGGAACTCGTTCCCCAGCGAGCCGACCCACCACGCCGCGGAGAGGGCGGTCTCCTCGGTCTCGATGTCGTAGTAGAGGCTCAGGTCGGTCTGCTCGGCCGCGGAGTCCGGGCTGGTCAGCTCGATCGGCCTGGCGTCGTTGGCGTCCACGGTGACCGTGGTGTCCTCGGTGAGCTCGACATCGGGCCGCAACAGCAGGTCGAGGCCGTTCGTTTCCTCGCCCCCGGTGAAGACGATGGTCTGTAGGTAGTACCGCCCCTCGGGCAGCCGCGCCGTGGCCGTGCCGTCCTCCCCGCCGGACACGTCGAGGAACCCGGCGTCGTCGAGGCCCATCAGCACGGCGTCCCAGTCGGCGGTCGGCTGGTCGTCGCGGCCTGTGACCTCGATGGTGAGGTCGAACTTCTCCTCCTCGCGGAGGACGGCGCCCGAGGTGCGCACCGTCTGCTCGTCGCCGGTGGCGGTGACGTGCAGGGTGTAGGCGCCGTACTGGTCGCCGGTCGTGGTGTCGGCGGTGACGGGGACGGTGGCGGTGGAGCCGGCGGGGACGGTGACCTGGTCGGCGCCGAGGGTGAAGACGCCCTCGGGTGCGGCGGAGCCGTCGGGGGCGCGGCCCTCGAACGAGAGGTCGAGGGTGATGTCCTGGTCGCCGAGGTTGCGGTAGGTCAGCTCCTCGGTGACCGGCTCCGCGTCGTCGTGCGGGAAGGGCACGATGCCGAAGTTCAGCGACGGGGTCTCGGCGATGACGGTCTGCGCGAGGGCGGCGGGGATGTCGATCCGGCCCGTGCCCTGCTGGTTGGCCGTGTAGTCGCCGGTGGAGACGGCGGAGCCGGTGAGGGCGGCCTTGAGCTGTTCGCCGGTCCAGTCGGGGTGGGCCTGGGCGAGGATGGCGGCGGCGCCGGCGACGTGTGGGGTGGCCATGGAGGTGCCGGAGATGGCGACGTAGCCGTCGGCGACGGGGGTGCCGTCGGCCTCGATGATGCTGCCCGGGGAGGCGGCGGCGCCGATGTCGACGCCCGGCGCGGTGACGTCGGGTTTGACGGCGGCGTCGCGGAGTCGACCGCCGACGGAGGAGAAGTCGGCGAGTTGGTCCTGCTTGTCGACGGCGCCCACGGTCAGGGCCGCGTCGGCGGTGCCGGGGGAACCGAGGGTGTTCTCCCCCGGCCCCGAGTTGCCGGCGGCGATCACGAACAGCGCGTCGGAGGAGGCGGAGAGGGTGTTGACGGCCTCCTCCATCGGGTCGACCGTCGTCGACTCCGGCCCGCCCAGAGACATGTTGATGATGTCGGCGCCCTGTTCGACGGCCCACTCCATGCCCTCGATGATGTCGGACTCCCAGCCGCCGCCCGTGTCGTCGAGCACCTTGCCGTTCAGGAGGCGGGCGCCGGGCGCGACACCGGTGTAGGTGCCGCCCGAGTGCGCGCCGGTGCCGGCGGCGATGGAGGCGACGTGGGTGCCGTGCCCGAAGTGGTCGTCGGTGTCGTCCGCGTCGGAGAAGTTCTGCTCCGCGACGACCTGGGGGGTGACGTCCTCGTGGTTGGCGCTGATGCCGGTGTCGAGGACGGCGATGGTGGTGCCCTCGCCGTCGTAGCCGTTCTCCCACGCCTCGGGGGCGCCGATCTGCGGGACGCTGGTGTCGAGGGTCGCCTGGACGTGGCCGTCCAGCGCGATGGACTCGACGCGCGGTGCGGCGGCCAGTCGCTGGGTGTCGCCGGTGGGCTGGGTGAGTGTGTTCCACAGGCCGGCGAGCTCGTCGTCGGCCACGGTCAGTGCTTCGCCGTTGACGGCGTCGAGCGGGGTGGCGTCGTCGTCCTGGGTGCGCAGCAGGTTGGCCTGCCGTTCGCCGGTGTAGGTGACGATGACGCCGAGGCCGTCCCGCTGCCGGTACTCGTCGCGGCTCAGCTCGGTGACGTTGAACAGCCGCCGGTCCAGGGCGCCGTCGGCTATCAGCCGCTGCGCGTCGGCCGGGATGACATGGGTGGCGCCGTCGATCTCGAGCAGCTGGACGGGGATGTTCTCCCGGCCCTCGGCGCGGATCAGGCCGGTGACCCCGCCGTCGGCGTCGACGATGACCTGGTCACCGGTGATCAGCGCGATCCGCTCGCCGCCCCGGCCCTGCTCGGCCGACCGGCCGAACGTGCCGCCGGACAGCCCGTCCGACGCCGTCGCCGGCGCCGTTAACCCCCCGGTCAGGGCGGCGGCCACCGCCGCGCAGGCGACGACGGCAGCGCGCGATCGCTGTGTTCGCTTTCTCAACTGGTCTCCTCTGTAGGTGGAGTGGGGCTCCCGTGTCCCCTGTCGAAGGCAGTTGTCCGATGGGGCGGGAGGTGTTACTTCGCGATCCGTGTGGGTCGCGTGTGCCTTCCGTGGGTTCCGCGCGTGACCCGAAGGCGCCGGCCCGCCACTCCGTGGCGGGCCGGCTTGTGGTTCTGGCCGGTTGTCGGCCTCAGACGGTGCGGTAGGCGTCGATCAGGGTCTGGCTGGTGACGTTGCCCTGGCCGTCGACGGCCTCGGCCTGGAAGGAGACGGTGCCGCCGGCCTCGGGGTTGGTGACGGTGATGGCGCCGTCCTCGACCGGGGTCTCGGTCCAGGTCTCGCCGCCGTCGTAGGAGACGGAGACGGTCAGCGACTCCAGGTTCCCGTCCGCGGCCGAGCCCTGCACGGTCACCGGAACCTGGACGGTGTCACCGCCGGGGGCGGTGCTGTCCAGAGCCAGCTCCGGGGTGAACCGGATGGCGCTGGCCGGAAGCTGCACCTGCTCGTCCTCGCCCGGGTTGGCCGAGGTGAAGGTGTAGGAGGCGGTGACCTCGGTGGTCACCGAGGCGCCGATGCCGTCCCGGCTGGCGGTGGTGACCACCTCGTACTCGGCCTCGTCGTCGGGCAGTTCGAAGCTCACCCAGTCGAGGTAGTCCTCGGCCGTCGCGTACTCCTCGCCGTTCCGGTAGACGGTGGTCGAGGCGGAGTCGAACATGCTGTCGCCGGTGTGGCTGGCACCGTCGGCGAACGGGTTGACGATGCCGAACAGCTCGTTCCCGGCCCGGAACAGGCCCTGGCCCTCGTTGATCGCCGGGCCGAAGACACCCACGTTGAAGGTGGTCTCGTAGGTCTCACCGGCCTCGAAGTCGAACGGGTCGGCCCAGTAGTTGGCGTCGATGTTCTCCTCGGGATCGATCTGCCAGAAGTCCTGGGTCCAGGGGCCGGCCGCCGCCTGCACGAACACCTCGGTGGTGCGGGGCAGTTGCACCGCGTAGGCGGTGGCGCCGCCGTTCGCCGGGCTGGTGAACAGGAAGCCGTTCCGGTCCGGCAGCGAGGCGCCCTGGTGGGTGGTGATCTGCGCGAGTTCGTAGGAGCTGACCCGCTTGCGCAGGCCGGTGTAGAACGAGCCCTCCCGGCTGTCCGCCAGGTAGTACTCGCGGTCGTCGTTCATCCAGTTGGCGGTGGCGGAGGCCGAGAACGCCACGTCGTCGGGGACGTCGCCGACCTGCGCGGTGCGGAACTCGTTCCCCAGCGTGCCGCCCGACCACGACGAGGAGAGGCCCGAGGCCTCGGTCTCGATGAAGTAGTAGGCGCTCACGTCGGTCTGCTCGGCCGCGTAGTCCGGGCCGGTCAGCTGGATGGGCCTGGCGTCGTTGGCGTCCAGGGTGACCGTGGTGTCCTCGGTCAGTGCGATGCCGGGCTGCAGCAGCATGTCGATGCCGGTCAGCTCCTCGTCGCCGACGAGGACGCCGGTCTCGGTGAGGTAGCGCCCCTCGGGCAGCCGGATCGTGGCGGTGCCGTCCTCCCCGCCGGAGAGGAAGGTGAACTCGTCGCCGTCGAGGCCGAACAGCAGGGTGTCCCAGGCGGCGGTGGGCTGGCCGTCACGCCCTGTGACCTCGATGGTGAGGTCGAACTTCTCCTCCTCGCGGAGGATGGCGCCCGAGGTCCTGACGGTCTCGTCGCCGCCGGTGGCGGTGACGTGCAGGGTGTAGGCGCCGAACTGGTCACCCGCCGCGGTGGAGGCGGTGACCGGGACGGTGGCGGTGCCACCCGCCGGGACGGTCACCTGGTCGGCACCCAGGGCGAAGACGCCCTCGGGCGCGGCGCTGCCGTCGGGGGCGCGGCCCTCGAGCGACAGGTCCAGGGTGATGTCCTCGTCGCCGAGGTTGCGGTACGTCAACTCCTCGGTGACGGGCTCGGCGTCGTCGTGCGGGAAGGGCACGATGCCGAAGTTCAGCGAGGCCGTCTCGGCGATCACGGTCTGGGCGAGGGCCCCCGGCACGTCGATGCGCCCGGTGCCCTGCTGGTTCGCCGTGTAGTCGCCGGTGGAGACGGCGGAGCCGGTGAGCGCGGCCTTGATCTGCTCGCCGGTCCAGTCGGGGTGGGCCTGCGCCAGGATGGCGGCGGCGCCCGCGACGTGCGGGGTGGCCATCGAGGTGCCGGAGATCGCCACGTAGCCGTCGGCGACCGGGATGCCGTCGCCCTCGATGACGCTGCCCGGCGCGGCGGCGGCGCCGATGTCGACGCCCGGCGCGGTGACGTCGGGCTTGACGGCCGCGTCGCGGAGCCGGCCGCCGACGGAGGAGAAGTCCGCCAGCTGGTCCTGCTTGTCGACGGCGCCCACGGTCAGGGCCGCGTCCGCGGTGCCCGGGGAACCGAGGGTGTTCTCCGACGGGCCGCTGTTGCCGGCCGCGATCACGAACAGCGCGTCCGAGGAGGCGGAGAGGGTGTTGACGGCCTCCTCCATCGGGTCGATCTCCAGGTACTCACCGCCGCCGAGCGACATGTTGATGACGTCGGCGCCCTGTTCGACCGCCCACTCCATGCCCTCGATGATGTCGGACTCCCAGCCGCCACCCGAGTCGTCGAGCACCTTGCCGTCGAGCAGCCTGGCGCCCGGCGCGACACCGGTGTAGGTGCCGCCCGAGTGCGCGCCGGTGCCGGCGGCGATGGAGGCGACGTGGGTGCCGTGCCCGAAGTGGTCGTCGGCGTCCTCGGAGTCGGAGAAGTTCTGCTCCGCGACGACCTGCGGGGTGACGTCCTCGTGGTCGTCCGAGATGCCGGTGTCCAGGACCGCGATGGTGATGCCCTCACCGTCGTAGCCGGCCTCCCACGCCTCGGGGACGCCGATCTGCGGCACGCTGGTGTCCAGCGTCGCCTGCACGAGGCCGTCCAGCGCGATCGACTCGACCTGCGGCGCGGCGGCCAGCCGCTGCTCGTCGCCGGTGGGCTCGGTCAGGGCGTTCCACAGGCCGGCGAGCTCGCCGTCGGCCACGGTCAGCGCCTCGCCGCCGATGGCGTCCAGCGTCGTCGCCTCGTCGTCCTGGGCGCGCAGCAGGTTGGCCTGCCGCTCGCCGCTGTAGGTGACGATGACGCCGAGGCCGTCCCGCTGCCGGTACTCGTCGCGGCTCAGCTCGGTGACGTTGAACAGCCGCCGGTCCAGCGTGCCGTCCGCGATCAGCCGCTGCGCGTCGGCCGGTATCACGTGGGTGGCGCCGTCGATCTCCAGCACCCGGACGGGGATGTTCTCCCGGCCCTCACCGCGGATCAGGCCGGTCACCTCGCCCTCGGCGCCGACGATGACCTGGTCACCCGTGATCAGCGCGATCCGCTCACCGCCCCGGCCCTGCTCGGCCGACCGGCCGAACGTGCCGCCGGACAGCCCATCCGACGCCGTCGCCGGCGCCGTTAACCCCCCGGTCAGGGCGGCGGCCACCGCCGCGCAGGCGACGACGGCAGCGCGCGATCGCTGTGTTCGCTTTCTCAACTGGCCCCCTTGCTAGATGAATTCGGGGACCTTGGAGTGGCCCCCGATGTAAGACGTGCCTAAGGGGCCAGAATGCTGTCAAAGGAATCGTGAGGAAGTCGCGGTGATTGTGTGTGTACGCGTCATGGCGTCGGGTGACCGGGCCGGGCGGCCTCAGCCGAGCAGCGCCCGGGTCACCGTGTAGACCAGCGCGGCGACGAGGCCGGCCGCCGGCATCGTGATGAACCAGCTGGCCACGATGTGCCGCACCACCCGCCACCGCACCGCGCTGATCCGCCGGGTGGCGCCCACGCCCATGATCGCCGAGGAGATCACCTGGGTCGTGGAGACGGGCGCGTTGAAGATGTAGGAGGCGGAGTAGAGCACCGAGGCCGCCGTGGACTCGGCGGCGAAGCCGCGGGGCGGGTCGAGCTCGATGATCCGGCGGCCCAGCGTGCGCATGATCCGCCAGCCGCCGACGTAGGTGCCGAGCGAGAGCATGCCGGCGCAGGCCAGCTTGACCCAGGTGGGAATGGAGTCCGCCTCGTCCTGCACGTCGGCGATCACCAGCGCGAGCACCACCACGCCCATCGTCTTCTGCGCGTCCTGGAGGCCGTGGCCCAGCGCCATGCCGGCCGCCGAGACGGTCTGGGCCATCCGGAAGCCGCGGTGCGCCCGGCGCGGGTTCGCCTTCCTGAACAGCCAGAGGGTGGCCACCATCACCAGGTAGCCGAGCACCAGGCCGATCAGCGGCGAGACGAACATCGGGAGGACGACCTTGGTGAGGACCCCGTCCCAGTGCACGGCCGAGGCGGCCGCCAGCGCGGCGCCGATCATGCCGCCGAAGAGCGCGTTCGAGGAGGACGAGGGCAGTCCGAGATACCAGGTCGCCATGTTCCAGCCGATGGCCCCGAGCAGCGCCGCGAACAGGATGACCATCCCGCCGTCGCCGGTGGGGGTGTCGATGATGCCCTCGCTGACCGTCCTGGCGACGCCGCTGCCGAGGAAGGCGCCCGCCAGGTTCATCAGCGCGGCCATGCCGAGCGCCACGCGGGGGGTCAGGGCGCGGGTGGAGATGGAGGTGGCGACGGCGTTCGCGGAGTCGTGGAAGCCGTTGGTGTAGGTGAAGAGGAGCGCCGTACAGACGACGACTATGAGGCCGAACGTGTCCACGGTGGGATCAGGACTCCTTGACCACGATCGTCTCCACCGTGTTGGCCACCGTCTCGAAGGCGTCGGCAGCCTCTTCCAGCACGTCCACGACCTGCTTCAGCTTCATCACCTCTATGGCCTCGTAGGAGCCGCTGAAGAGGTGGGCGAGCAGCTTGCGGTGGGCCCGGTCGGCCTGGTTCTCCAGGCGGTTGACCTCGATCCAGTACTCGCTGAGCTGCTCCATGGTGCGCAGTCTGGGCATCGCCTCGGCGGTGAGCTCGGCGGCCCGGTTCAGCACCTCGATCTGTTCCTCGACGCCCCTGGGCAGCTCGTCGATCTCGTAGAGGACGACCAGGTCGACGGCCTCCTCCATGAAGTCCATGATGTCGTCCAGGGTGGAGGCCAGCCGGTACACGTCCTCACGGTCGAAGGGCGTGATGAAGGACGAGTTCAGCTGGTGCAGGATGGCGTGCGTCGCGTCGTCCCCGGCGTGCTCGGCGGCGCGCATCCGTTCGGCGATCTCGACGCGCGTAGCGGCGTCGGCCCCCAGGAGTTCCATGAGCAGCTTCGAGCCGCTCAGCACGTTGTCGGCGGCCATGGCGAACAGTTCGTAGAAGCTGGTCTCCCTGGGGGTCAGGCGAAATCGCACTACGGTTCCTCTGGCGTTCATCGACGGGTGTCCCCGCTGATGCTAGAGGCAGATTCCGGCCAGGGCCACGTTGGGAGGAAGGGTCAGCGATTTCCGTTATAGGGCCCATACGGACCGTCGCTGCTGCTCCAGCCGCCACCGTGGCCGCGGCCACGGCCGGTGACCGCCTGTAGGGCCGGCCGGACGTCCACCAGGTACACGATGGTGGCCACCGCGCCCGCGAGCACCAGGAGCATCATGGGCAGCAGCAGCTGGGCGGCCACCGTGATGCCGAGGATGATCAACCAGAACGGCTTGGTCTGCTTGCCGGCCGCCCGGTAGGCGTCCTCCCGCTGGAGCGCGGCGTGCACCAGCGCGAAGGCACTGAGCAGCAGCAACCCGAGGAAGATGAAGCTGATCACTGAGCTGAAGCCTGACAGGAGCATGCTGTCCACCACCAAGTCGTCAACGCCGAGGGTTACCGTCCACGGTACTGGGCCGGGGCCCGCGCGGGTAATGGTCGCGAGGGCCCGGGACCGGCCCGTGGCCTGCCCCCCTGGTAGGGGGCGTGCCACGGGCTGAGCCGGCTCACGCCTTCGGCGGGGCCTTCCTGACGGTCGACTTCCTGGTGGTCGAGGACCGGCGCTGCCGGGGCACCTCGGCGGTGGGCTCGGTCTCGGTCTCGGCGGCGGCCGCCGGCTCGCGCACCGGCTCCGGCTCGGTGACCGGCACCTGCTCGGCGCGCTCGACCGTCACCTCGGGCTCGTCGTCGCCGGCGGCGCGGCGGGCGTCCACCACCGTGCGACCGCGCTCGGCCAGCACGTCGTAGGTCTCGCGGGCCTTCACCGCGTACTCGAGGGCGATGCCCACGCCCTGCATCGCCGCGTGCTGGGCCTGCTCGCGCAGCCTCGGCAGCCGCTCGGGCGCCTGCTCGCGCAGCCGCTCGAAGGTGGCCGGCAGCTCGCGCAGCTTCTGCGCGGCCAGGTCGGCGGTGCCGGCGGCCACGTAGAGCGGGGTGGAGTTGGACAGGGTCTTCCTGAGGTCGTCCGTGATGGTCATCGAGGGTTCTCCTTGTGCGTGCGTTCCTGATGAGTGGCTGCCTGCTGGGTGGGTGCCTGCTGGTGCTCCCGCCGGAACGAGTCGTAGATCTGGAGCAGCGCCTGCTTCTGGAGCTCGTCAAGGTGCGGATCCGCCCGCACCGCCGCCCGCACGTCGGCGGCGGGCCGGTCGCCCTCCGCGTCGTCCTGGGCACGCTCGTCGAGGATCCCGGCCTGGACGTAGAGCGTCTCGGCGGAGATGCGCAGACCCTTGGCGATCTGCTGGAGGATCTCCGCGCTCGGCTTGCGCAGCCCGCGCTCGATCTGGCTGAGGTACGGGTTCGACACCCCGGCCGCCTCGGCCAGCTGTCGCAGGGACAGCCGCGCCTGGCGACGCTGCTCCCGCAGGAACTCGCCGAGGTTGCCGACACCGAGTGAAGCCATGCGTCCAGCGTGCCGCACCATGCTAACTATTGCAAGCGGCCTGCTTGCGGCAGCTATCCACGCCCCGTCGCCGTCGCCGCGAAGTCCAGCAGCAGTGTCCCGTCTCGGCGTAGGTGGGCCAGTCTCGATCTTTGTGGACCATCGGACTCCACGTCTCAGTCAACCTTGACCAAGTGGTGAGCTGTCTCGATCTTCCTGACCCATCGGTCGCATCCCTGCGAACATGATCGCCAGCGTCCGGCGCCGGAGGCCGTCGTCCCAGGCGCCACGAAGAGCGCCGTGACAGGCTGCGGTGAGCAACGCGATCACCTCGGCTACCCGAATCTCCGGGCGAACGGCACCTGCGCGCTGACCCTGGGCAAGGAGGTCACGCAGGGCCTGCTCCAAGGCTTGGATCGGCTCGTCCGGCTCGACCTCGACGCCGCTCTGCCCCAGCAGGTCGACCACGGTCCTGGTCGCTGCTGCCTGCTCGACCACCAGCGCGAAGAACGTGAACAGAGCGGTGGCTGGGTCCCCTTCCTCCATCGACGCATTCGCCTGATCGGTCAGCCTCTGGCGCAGGTTCTTCATGATGGCCGCGAGCAGGTCGTTCTTGGTCGGGAAGTGCCGGAAGACGGTGCCGAAGGCCACGCCAGCCCGCGCCGCCACCTCCTCGGTCGAGGCAGACGCGCCTTTCTCGGCGAAGACGGCCTCGGCGGCCGCGAGGATGCGGGCCCGATTGCGCCGCGCGTCCGCACGCAGCGGCCTGCCCTCGGGCACGGCAGAGGCTGGGTGAGGCGTCATGACGTTTGATCTCTCTCGTTGACAACATGAGTGGTGACTCATAATGTTTGTGAGTCGCCACTCATATTAATTCTCCGCAAGAGAGGGCCCACATGCCCGAGCCCACCAGTGCCTCCGCGACACTGAGCCCCTTGCAGGTCTTCGAGCGCTTCCGCGAGAACGTCCTCGGTGGGGCTCCCGGTCTCACCGAAGATCTCTGCGCCGAGGACGTCGTGGTCGAGCTGCCGTTCGCTCCGCAAGACCGGCGCCGCCGGGTCGTCGGGCGCGAGGAGTGCGCCGCATTCACAGCGGCAGGCAGAAACGCCCTGCCCGTCCGCTTCGACGCGTTCCACGACATCGCCGTCCACCAGACCGCCGACCCCGAGGTGATCGTCGCCGAATACGAGGTGGCGGGCTCCGTTACCACGACCGGCCGCCGAGCCGCCGCGGCGTTCGTTCTGGTGCTAAGGGTCCGGGACGGCCGCGTGGTGCACTGGCGCGAATACCAGGACGTCGCGGCCATCACCCAGGCGCTGTCAGACCAACGCTGACCGTCGCTCAGCACGGACAAACGATGCCGACGCCTCAGGTTGAGTGAGACGCATGCGACCGACGAGTCTCACTCAATCTGGACCATGGCTGGCCACAGCCCCACCGTGGTCCACCTTTACCGAGACAGATCAAAGTCCAGCAGCGGCTCGTTGGTCGTCGCCGGCGCTTCGAGCATCGGGAGGTGCCCGACGTCGGGCGGCCGCTCGACGCGCGCGGTTGGCACCGTGGCGTAGTCGTGCGCCGCCGACGGATTCCAGCGGCGGTCGGCGGCGCCGAAGATCACCAGGACCTGGACGTCGAGGGCGGCGAGGCGCTCGGGCACGCTCCGATCAGGGCCCTGAGGGCGGCGGGCTGTGGAACGAGCGCGTCGGGGCTCGGGCCGCTGCTGATCAGCGCGAGCGCACCGGCCGGGCGGCCCGCCTGTGCTGGCGCGTCGTACGACGACGCGGGCGGGGGCTGGCCGTGCCCCGGTAGGTCGATCCTGATGGCGTGGTGCCGGCCGGCGAGTGCCGGCACCGCCGGGCCCCAGGAGCCGCTCGACGACCCCGAGCCGTGGATGAGCGCCAGCGGCGACGCCTGCCGCGGGCCGTCGTGGACCATGTGCGTCCCGTGCGCCTGCTTGACGTGGTGATTCCCCATGTCCTGGACGATGCCGGGGCCGCCGGCCTCCGGTCTTGTGCGAATGTCGCCGCTCCCCGAAAGAAAGTGCCTGTTGCCCTGCCTGGCGAGGCGCCAGGAAGGCCCTGTGTGCCGTGCAGGCGCGTTTTCGCGGGAATCAGGCAGGGGGGATTGCTCCGGGGGGAGATCGGGGCGCACGGGAGAGTGTGGAGGTGTTCGTGCCCCGTGATGGTGGGGCGCCTTCGGTATCCTGGGCGGCATTCCGGCAACCACTGGTCCCGGGCCGCGCAGGCCCAGGGGCCTCTTTGGGTTGCCCAGCCCGAGAGAGAGCAGCTGTGACCACTCACGACACCCGCACCGACACCGACCCGTCCTACGACGCCCACGCGATCACCGTCCTGGACGGCCTCGACGCCGTACGCAAGCGGCCCGGGATGTACATCGGCTCCACGGGCGCGCGAGGGCTGCACCACCTCGTGCAGGAGATCGTGGACAACTCGGTGGACGAGGCGCTGGCCGGCGTCGCCGACCGGATCGACGTGACGATCCTGGCCGACGGCGGCGTGCGGGTGGTCGACAACGGCCGTGGCATCCCGGTGGGGACGCATCCGGTGGAGAGGCGGCCGGCCCTCGAGGTCGTGCTGACCGTGCTGCACGCGGGCGGGAAGTTCGGCGGCGGGGGCTACGCCGTCTCCGGCGGTCTGCACGGCGTGGGCCTCTCGGTGGTCAACGCCCTGTCGACCCGGCTGTCGGCGGAGATCAGGACCGACGGCCACCGGTGGACGCAGGACTACCGGGACGGCGCCCCCACCGGCCCGCTCGTCCGCCACGAGGCCACCGCACGGACGGGCACCACGCTGACCTTCTGGGCGGACGGCGCGATCTTCGAGACCACCGACTACTCCTTCGAGACGCTGGCCAGGCGCTTTCAGGAGATGGCGTTCCTCAACCGGGGGCTCACGCTGACCCTGACCGACGAACGCCCGTCCGCCCGGGCCACCGCCGCGGCCGACGAGGCCGACGGGGCCGGCTCGGACCCGGCAGGGGAGCGGGCGGCGAGGACGGTCTCCTACCGCTACGAAGGCGGCATCACCGACTTCGTCGCCCACCTCAACGCCCGCAAGGGCGAGCCGGTCCACCCCTCGGTGATCTCCATCGGCGCCGAGGACGCAGGGCGGCTGCTGTCGGTCGAGGTCGCGCTGCAGTGGAACGGCCAGTACGCCGACAGCGTCTACTCGTACGCCAACGCCATCCACACCCACGAGGGCGGCACCCACGAGGAGGGCTTCCGCACGGCGCTGACCACCGTCGTCAACCGCTACGCGCGGGAGCGGAGGCTGCTGCGGGAGAAGGACGGCAACCTGGCGGGCGAGGACATCCGCGAGGGGCTGACCGCGATCATCTCGGTCAAGCTGGGCGAGCCGCAGTTCGAGGGCCAGACCAAGACCAAGCTGGGCAACACCGAGGCGCGGACCTTCGTGCAGAAGGTCGCGCACGAGCACCTGACCGACTGGTTCGGCCGCCACCCCAACGAGGCGGCCGACATCGTGCGCAAGGCCGTCCAGGCGGCCACCGCCCGGGTCGCGGCCCGCAAGGCGCGCGACCTGACCCGCAGGAAGGGCCTGCTGGAGTCCGCGGCGCTGCCGGGCAAGCTGGCCGACTGCCAGTCGAACGAGGCCGCCAGGTGCGAGATCTTCATCGTCGAGGGCGACTCGGCCGGCGGCAGCGCCAAGGCCGGCCGCGACCCGCGGTACCAGGCGATCCTCCCGATCCGCGGCAAGATCCTCAACGTCGAGAAGGCCAGGATCGACCGGATCCTCCACAACCAGGAGATCCAGGCGATCATCTCCGCGCTGGGCGTGGACGTGCACGAGGGCTTCGACATCGCCAGGCTCCGCTATCACAAGATCATCCTGATGGCGGACGCGGACGTCGACGGCCAGCACATCAACACCCTGCTGCTGACCTTCCTCTTCCGCTTCATGCGGCCGCTGATCGAGGAGGGCCACGTCCACCTCTCCCGCCCGCCGCTCTACAAGATCAAGTGGGGCCGGGAGCAGGTGGAGTACGCCTACTCGGACCGCGAACGCGACCTGCTCCTCGCACGGGGCCGGCAGGCCGGCCGCCGCACCAGGGACGACTCCATCCAGCGCTTCAAGGGCCTGGGCGAGATGAACGCCGAGGAGCTGCGCGTGACCACCATGGACCCCGCGCACCGGGTCCTCGGCCAGGTCACCCTCGACGACGCGGCCGTCGCCGACGACCTGTTCTCCGTCCTGATGGGCGAGGACGTCGAAGCGCGCCGCCACTTCATCCAGCGCAACGCCAGGGACGTCCGCTTCCTCGACATCTGACCCGCCGCCCCGGGCCGACCAGGTCGGCAGCCCCGCCCCCACCGTTCGCCGCCGAGGAGAGCACCGCGTGAGCACCTTCCCCGCCCCGCCCACGGGCGACCGCCCGCAGGACGGCTCCGACTACACCGCACGGCACCTCGTGGTCCTCGAAGGGCTGGAGGCCGTGCGCAAACGCCCGGGCATGTACATCGGATCCAGCGACAGCCGTGGCCTGACGCACTGCCTGTGGGAGATCTTCGACAACTCGGTCGACGAGGCCCTGGCCGGAGTCTGCGACCACATCGAGGTCGTGCTGCACGCCGACGGCTCGGTGGAGGTCGCCGACAACGGCCGCGGCATCCCCGTGGACGTCGAACCCCGCACCGGCCTGTCGGGCGTCGAGATCGCCTACACCAAGCTGCACGCCGGCGGGAAGTTCGGCGGCGGCTCCTACGTCGCCGCCGGCGGCCTGCACGGCGTCGGTGCCTCGGTGGTCAACGCCCTGTCCGCCCGGCTCGACATCGAGGTCGACCGGCACGGCCACACCCACGCCATCAGCTTCCGCCGCGGCACCCCTGGCAGCTACGCGGGCCCCGGGCCCGACGCCCCCTTCACCCCGGCCCGGGGCCTGCGCCGGACGCCCGGAATCCCCGCGTCGCGCACCGGCACCCGCGTGCGCTACTTCGCCGACCGGCAGATCTTCCCGGCGGACGCCGAACTCTCCCTCGCCGCGTTGCACCAGCGCGCCCGCCAGACGGCCTTCCTGATGCCGGGCCTGACCATCGTCGTCCGCGACGAGTACGGCCTCGGCGAGGGCGGCGGCAGGAGCGAGGAGTCGTTCCGCCACGACGGCGGGATCGGCGAGTTCTGCGCGTACCTGGCGAACGACCGGCCCCTCTCCGACGTGCTCCGCCTCACCGGCCTCGGCACCTTCAGGGAGACCGTCCCCGTCCTCGACGAGCAGGGTCGGACGACGCCCACCGAGGTCACCCGCGAACTCGGCGTCGACGTGGCGATGCGCTGGGGCACCGGCTACGACACCACGCTCCGGTCCTTCGTCAACGTCATCGCCACCCCCAAGGGCGGCACCCACCTCGCCGGCTTCGAACAGGCCGTCACCAGGACGGTGAACGAGGTCCTGCGCGCCAGGAAGCTGCTGCGGGTCGCCGAGGACGACATCGCCAGGGACGACGCCCTCGAAGGGCTCACCGCCGTCGTGACCGTGCGGCTGGCCGAGCCGCAGTTCGCCGGCCAGACCAAGGAGGTCCTCGGCACCTCGGCGGCCCGCCGCGTCGTGCACCAGGTGGTCGCCGGGGAACTCAGGGCGTTCCTCACCGCCACCAAGCGGGACGCCGCCGGCCAGGCCCGCGCCGTCCTGGAGAAGGCCGTCGCCGCCGCCCGCACCCGGATCGCCGCCCGCCAGCAGAAGGACGCCCAGCGCCGCAGGACGGCCCTCGAGTCCTCCTCGCTGCCCGCCAAGCTCGCCGACTGCCGCAGCGACGACCGGGACCGCGGCGAACTGTTCATCGTCGAGGGCGACTCCGCGCTCGGCACGGCCAAGCTGGCCAGGAAGTCCGAGTTCCAGGCGCTGCTGCCGATCCGCGGCAAGATCCTCAACGTCCAGCGGTCCCCCGTGACCGACATGCTGAGGAACGCCGAGTGCGGCGCGATCATCCAGGTGATCGGAGCGGGCTCCGGGCGGACCTTCGATCTCGACGCGGCCCGCTACGGCCGGATCATCATGATGACCGACGCCGACGCCGACGGCTCCCACATCCGCTGCCTGCTGCTGACGCTCTTCCAGCGCTACCTGCGGCCCCTGGTCGAGGCGGGCCGGGTGTTCGCCGCGGTGCCGCCGCTGCACCGCGTCGAGTTGGTCAGTCCGAAGAGGGGCCAGGACCGGTACGTCTACACCTACTCGGACCGCGAACTGCGCGACCGGCTGGCGGAGTTCCGGAGCCGGAACATCCGGTACCGGGAGTCCGTCCAGCGCTACAAGGGCCTCGGCGAGATGGACGCCGACCAACTGGCCGAGACGACGATGGACCCGCGCCGCCGCACCCTGCGCCGGATCAACCTCACCGACCTCGAGGCGGCGGAGCGGGTGTTCGACCTGCTCATGGGCAGCGACGTGGCGCCCCGCAAGGAGTTCGTCACGCGCTCGGCGGCGACCCTCGACCGGTCCAGGGTCGACATCTGAACCCCGACACCCGAACCCCGACACCCGAACCCGGCGTCAGCGGAGGTTCCCGTCGACGCGGGCGCTCCAGACCGCCAGGGCGGCCGCCAGGGAGCAGGCGCCGCCGAGCCACAGCACGGCGTGCAGGGAGAGCGAGTCGACGACGAGGCCGCCGGTCAGCGCGCCGAGGCCGATGGACAGGTTGAACACCGACACCCACAGGGCGGAGGCCGCCTCCACCGCCTGCGGCGCGGTCCTGATCATCCAGGTCTGCAGGCCGACCGACACGCCGCCGAAGGCCAGGCCCCAGGCGATCAGCAGTGCGGCGCCGCCGGCAGGACCCCGGCCGAGCAGCAGGTAGAGCGGCATCGCGGCCGCCAGGGCCAGGGCGATGACCAGCACCGTCAGGTGCGGACGGCGCGCCAGCGCCGCGCCGGCGACGAAGTTGCCGACCATGCCGGCCAGGCCGAAGCCGAACAGCAGCGGGCCGACGAGTCGTTCGTCGATCCCCGACAGCTCCTGAAGCGCCGGGCTCACGAAGGTGTAGGCCGAGAAGTGGCCGGTGACGACGAGGAAGGTCGCGAGGATGCCGACCCGGACGCCGGGGTTGCGGAACTGTTCCGCCAACAGGCGGGGCCTGACGGGCCGGCTGGCGGCCAACGACGGCAGCACGGCGAGCAGGGCGAGCAGCGCGACGAGGGCCAGGGCGCTCAGCGTCGCGAAGGCGACGCGCCAGCCGGTGAACTCGCCGACCAGGGTGCCGATCGGGACGCCGAACACGTTCGTGGCGCCGACGCCGCCGAAGATGATCGCGGTGGCCCGTGGCACGTTCCTGGCGGCCACCAACCGGACGGCCAGGCCGCTGGCGACGGCCCAGAAGCCGCCGATCGCCACCCCGACCAGCACCCGGGAGGACACCAGGACGGCGAAGTTCGGCGCCAGGGCCGAGGCCACGTTGGCGAGGGCCATCAGCCCCATCAGCCCGAGCAGCAGCAGGCGCCGGTCCAGCGCGCCGACGAGTACCGGCACCAGCGGTGCCGCGACCGCGGCGACCAGGCTGGGCACCGTCACCATCAGCCCGGCCGTCCCCTCGGAGACCGAGAGCGCGGAACCCACGCCGGTGAGCAGGCCGATCGGCAGTTGCTCGGCGGTCACCAGCAGGAAGGTGCCCAGGGTCACCGCGGCGACCGCCGGCCAGTGACTCCTCTCCCCGGCCTGTCGGCCGGTCGTCGGGGTGGTGGTCGGGGTGGGGATCTGGTTCGTGGGCGGCACCGAGGCTCCTCCATCTTTCGGGAGCGATCGCTCCCATACGTCGAGGCGGGACCCTAGTACGGGAGCGATCGCTCCACAAGTTCGGTAGGGTGGCGGGCATGGCACGCCCCCGGCAGTTCGACGAGCGGGACGCGGTCGCCAGGGCGGCCGAGCTGTTCTGGCGACGCGGCTACCACGCCACCTCGGTGCGTGACCTGGGCGACGAACTCAGGCTCACGCCGAGCAGCATGTACCGGACGTTCCAGGACAAGCACACGCTGTTCCTGCGGGCCCTCGACCACTACCGGGCCACCGAGTCCGCCCAGGCCGAGCGGTGGCTGGGCGCCGCCGGCGGCCCGGTCCGCCAGGTGCTGCGGGAGTGGCTGCGGTGGCTGGTCGGCTGCCCGCCCGACGAGGAGTCGGGCCGGGGCTGCTTCGTGGTCAACACCGCCACCGAACTCGGCACCGCCGACGCCCAGGCCCTCCAGCGCACCGAGGCCGCCTTCGAGGTCACCCGGCAGGCGCTGCGCTCGCTGCTGGCCGAGGGGCGTGACAGCGGCGAGCTGCCCGCCGACCTCGACGTCGAAGCCGCCGTGGAGCTGCTGTTCACCACCGTGCTCGGGCTGCGGGTGCGGGAGCGCGCCGGCCATGCCCCGGAGCGCCTGGCCGCCGCGATCGACGCCGCGGTCCAGGCCCTGGGCCCGGCGCCCTCCTAGTACGCCTCAGCACTTGCCTAAAGGTATTAGGTAGCCGCATGATGGCTTTCGTCCGGTGGCGAAAGGGTGGTGTGGCATGGCGAGGGCAGGGCTGACCGCGGAGCGCCTCACGCGGGCGGGCGCGGAGCTCGCCGACGAGGTGGGCTTCGACCAGGTGACCGTCTCGGCGCTGGCCAGGCGGTTCGACGTCAAGGTCGCGAGCCTCTACTCCCACCTGCGGAACTCCCAGGAGCTCAGGACCCGGATCGCCCTGCTCGCCCTCGAGGAGCTGGCCGACCGGGCCGCCGAGGCCCTGGCCGGACGGTCGGGCAAGGACGCCCTGACGGCCTTCGCCCACGTCTACCGCGACTACGCCAGGGAGCATCCGGGCCGGTACGCCGCCGCCCGGCTGCGGCTCGACCCGGAGACGGCGGCCGCCAGCGCCGGCGTCCGGCACGCGCGGATGACGCGGGCGATCCTGCGCGGCTACCGGCTCGCCGAGCCGGACGAGACGCACGCGGTCCGGCTGCTCGGCAGCGTCTTCCACGGCTTCGTCAGCCTGGAGCTCGCCGGCGGCTTCGACCACAGCGCCCCTGACTCCGCCGAGAGCTGGGCCAGGACGCTGGACGCGCTCGACGCCCTGCTGCGGAACTGGCCCGCGCCCTGACCCGACCGGCCCCCGAAGCGGCCGTCCCCCTGAGTGGCCGTCCCCGTCGGCCACTTCGTCCCCGAACGGCAATCGACAGATCGACAGATCGACAGGCTGAGAACGATGCACCGTGCCGAGCACCCCCAGCTGATCACCACCCCCATCACCGCCGAGCTGCTGCGCGGCGCCCTCGACCTGGAGCGCACCGCCCGCGGCCTGCTGCCGCACCGGCTGCCGCCGCTGGCCCGCGCGCGGTGCGCCGACCCGCAGCTCGCCATGACCGAGTCCCAGCCGTCCGGCGTCCGCCTCGCCCTCCGCACCGCGGCGACCGTCGTCGAACTCGACACGCTGCCCACCAGGCGGAGCTACGACGGCGCGCCACCCCGCCCGGCCGGCCGCTACGACCTGCTCGTCGACGGCCTGCCGGCCGGCCAGGCCACCGTGGCCACCGGCGGCGACACCCTCACCATCGACCTGGCCACCGGCGCCACCGAGCACCGGCGGGGGCCGGCCGCCACCCTCCGCTTCGCGGACCTGCCCGACCGGCCCAAGGACGTCGAGATCTGGCTGCCGCACAACGAGACCACCGAACTCGTCGCGCTGCGCACCGACGCCCCCGTCGAGCCGCTGCCCGACCGGGGCCGCAAGGTGTGGCTGCACCACGGCAGCTCGATCAGCCAGGGTTCGGACGCCGCCGGCCCCACCACCACCTGGCCCGCGCTGGCCGCCTCGCTCGCCGGCGTGGAGCTGGTCAACCTCGGCTTCGGCGGCGGCGCCCTGCTCGACCCGTTCACCGCCCGCGCGATGCGCGACACCCCGGCCGACCTGATCAGCGTCAAGATCGGCATCAACCTCGTCAACGCCGACCTGATGCGGCTGCGCGCCCTCGGCCCGGCCGTGCACGGCTTCCTCGACACCATCAGGGACGGCCACCCCACCGCGCCGCTGCTGGTCGTCTCCCCGCTGTACTGCCCGATCCACGAGGACACGCCGGGGCCCGCCGCTTTCGACCTCGACGCGCTGGCCGAGGGCCGGCTGCGGTTCCGGGCCACCGGCGACCCGGCCGAGCGCGCCGCCGGGAAGCTGACGCTCGCCGCCGTCCGGGAGGAGCTGGCCCGCGTCGTGCGGCAGCGGTCGGCGGAGGACCCGCGGCTGCGGCTCCTGGACGGCCGCGAGCTCTACGGCGAGGCCGACCACGCCGAACTGCCGCTGCCCGACGAGCTCCACCCGGACGCCGCCACCCACCGGCGCATCGGCGAGCGCTTCGCCGCGCTGGCCCTCGCCGCCGGCGGACCGCTCGGCCCGTAGGCCGGGCGGAGCCGCGGCCGGTTTCCCCGCGGCCGGTTTCCCCGCGGCACGCGGTGGGCGGTCCCGGCGCGCCGGACGGCGAGAGGTAGCTTGCTGTCATCTGGTTGTTCATCTCGCCGACGCCGGCGGGACATCGGCGCAGAGGTGGCGGGTGGGCGGGACGGACGCGCGAGTGGGGGTACCTCGTGACGGAGTACGGGAGAGGACGCGGGCTCGGCTGACCCCGGGTCTGCTGTGGCTGGTGGCCGGCGTGCTGACGGCCTGGCAGGTGGCGGAGGCGCTACGGCGGACGTCGGACGAGCGGCTGACCGACCTCGGTCGCTGGCTCACCGCCCAACCCCTCTACGACGAGGGCGGTTTCGCCGGCACCCCGTTGGCCGCGCTGCTGCTCGACCCGCTGCGCGCGGCCGGCGGCCGCGCCGCGGACCTCGGGTGGACGCTGGCCGCCCTGTTGCTGCTCGCCGCCTTCGGCCTGCTGGTGGCGCGCGCCGTGCCTGGCCCCACCAGGCTGGTGGCGCCGGCCGTGCTGATCCTGCTCGCCCTGTCGCGCCCGGCGCGCGAGCTGGTGACGCACGGCGGCCTCGGGCTGCCGGCGCTCGTGCTCGCGCTGGCCGGCTGGCTGCTGGCCCGCCGTCACCAGGGCCGCGGCGGCGCGCTGATCGGCCTCGGCGCCGCGTTCCAGCCGACGCTGCTGCTCTTCGGCGCCCTGCTCTGGTGCACGGGCGGGCGCCGCGCCGCCCGCGCCACCGGCGTGGCGTTCGCCGGCGCCACCGCGCTGGCCTGGGCGGCCAGGCCGGCCGACTCCGTCGCCTACTGGCTCCACCACACCGCGGGCGTCGGCCTCGGCACGGCCGCCGACGCCCTCGCCAACCAGTCGCTGCACGGCGCGCTGCTGCGTCTTGGGCTGCGCGGCCCCGCCGAGGTGGCCCTCTTCCTGCTGCTCGCGGCCGCCGTCTGCGCCGTCGCGCTGCGCCGCGCCGTCCGGCTGGCCCGCGACGACCAACGGCTGCTCGCCGCCGGCCTGGTGGGCTGCGCCGCCCTCGCCGTCACGCCGGCCGCCTGGGAGTCAGGACAGCTGTGGCTGCTGGCGGCGCTCGCCGGCCGGGCCGGCCGGCGCACCGCCGACCGTCCCGTGTGGCCCGCGCTGGTGGCGCTGGTGCTGGTCTTCGACGGCACGGTGCTGGTGCCCAAGCTGGACTCGTTGGCGCCGATCGGCGAGAACGCGCCGCTGCTGGTCGCGCTCGCCGCGGCCGGCGCGATCCGCTTCCTGCCGCGCGCCTCCCCGCTCTGGGACCGGCCGGTCAGGGCCGGGGCGGCCGGCCGGCCCAACCTGCTGCTCGAACTGCTGCTGATCCGCGTCGGATACTTCTGCTACTCCTGGGTCCGCAGCGAGGCGCGGGGCGACCGGGAGACCGCCGAGGCGCACGGCCACCAGATCCTGGACATCGAGCGCGCGCTGCGGATCGACGTGGAACACGGGCTCAACCACGCGGTGGCGGACGTCGGTTGGCTGGCCGACGCGATGGACTTCGCCTACGCCTCCTTCCACTTCGCCGTCCCGCTGACCATCCTCGGCTGGCTGCTGGTGCGCCACCCGGCCGCCTACCGCGCCGGCCGCCGGGCGCTGGCCCTCACCACGCTGCTCGGCCTCGTCGGCTTCTGGCTCTACCCGCTGGCGCCGCCCCGGCTGATGCCGGGGCTCGGCTACATCGACACGGCCAACGGCGTCCAGGACCTCGACGACCCGCGCTACGGCGCGCTCACCGGCATCACCAACCCCTACGCCGCCATGCCGTCGCTGCACGTCGGCTGGTCGCTGTGGTGCGCGGTGACGCTCTGGCGCACCGCCCCCTACGGCTGGCTGCGGGTGGCCGGCTTCGGCTATCCGCTGCTGACCACGGTGGTCATCATGGGCACCGGCAACCACTACCTGCTGGACGCGGCCGGCGGGGTGCTCGTGGTACTCGGCGGCTTCGCCGCCTCCCGCGCCATCGGCCGGGCGTTCGAGCTGGCGGAGCGGGTGGAGCCGCCGACCGAGGGGCCCGGGCAGGAACCGGGGGAGGGACCGGGGGAGCGGCCGCCGGCCCTGACGGGGGCGCGTTGAGCGGCGGACGCCGTACCTGGCGACCGGCCGCCGGGGCCGCGCGCCCCTACGGGGCGCGGTCTTTGCCGAGGCCGTGCCAGAGCACGGCCAGCATGCGGTCCGTGGCGGCCTCGGCGGTGAGTTCGGGGCGGCCCTCCTGCCAGAGGGCCAGCCGCTCGCCCGCGCCGATCACGATCTGGCCGTAGGCGGCGGCCGTGCCCGGATCCGGGGCCAGGCCGTCGCGGAGCAGGAACTCGGCCATCACGTCGGCCTGTTGGGCGCGCAGCGCCTCGACCTCGCGGCCCGCGTCGCCGGAGAGCAGCGCGGACTCCCGGTTGAGGGCCGACCAGCTCTCGCGGTGGTCGTCGATGAACCGGAAGAACGCCAGCAGCGCGGCGCGCAGCGCCTCGCGCGGCTCTGTGACGTCGGCCGTGGCCCGGCTGGTGGCGTCGAGGAGTTCGGCGCGGGCCCTGACCAGGAGCGTGAGCAGCAGCCGCTCCTTGGAGTCGAAGTGGTCGTAGATCACCGGCTTGGACACCCCGGCGCGTTCGGCCAGTTCGTCCATGGTGGCGAGCGCGTAGCCGCGCTCGGTGAACAGCCGCTCCGCGATGGTGAGGATCTGCGCCGCGCGCTCGGCGCGTGGCATCCGCTGCCTGGACACGGGGTGACCCTACCGCCGGTAGGTGCGGTCGGGTTACCCTACTGGTAGTAGGTTACCGGGAGTAGGTTGGAGGCTCCGATGCTCTTCCTGGTCGTGGCGGTGGCGGTGTTCGGGATCCTGCTCGGCACGGCAGCCCACATCCCGCCGGCCGCCTCGCTGGCGGCCGGTGCCGTGATCGGCGGCTATCTGGTGGCGCTCGCCCTGCGGGAGCGGCGGCGGGTCGCCGCGGCGACGGGGCGGCGATGAGCGCCCGCGCGGCGCGGGACGTCGAGACGGCCGACTCGATGGCCCTCTGGTCCTTCGTCTCCGGCCTGGTCGGCCTGCTGGTCTTCAACCTGATCCTGGGCCCGCTCGCCCTGGTGCTCGCCGCACTCGCCCTGACCGGCGGCACGACCCGGCGCGGCCGCGCCCTGGCCGGCGCGACGCTCGGCGTCGCCGACCTGGCCCTGCTGGCCGCGCTGGTCGCCGACGACTCGACCGTCTCCTGGCACTTCGGCCCCTGACGGTGGCGGTACCAAAATGGTACCGATGGCGGTATGGTTTTGGTATGGCTATGAATCTGCGACTGCCTGACGAGGTTCAAGAGGCTCTGAAGCTCCGTGCCGAGCAGGAGGGGCGGAGTATGCACGCGATAGTGGTTCAGGCTGTCGAGCGATATCTCGTGGAAGAAGCGGATCGGGCGACCGTTCGCAAGCTCGGGGCCAAGTACGCGGCGAAACACGCTGACTTGCTGCGCAGGCTCGGAGAGTAGCCCGTGAAGTATCTGACCATCCAGGAGGCGTTGGACCTGGCTGAGCTCGCCTGTGGAGCTCAGGACGTCGTGGTGCGGGATCTCGGTCTGCTGTCTTCGGCGCTGCACAGGCCGCAGTCCCAGCTGTTCGGGGTCGAGGCCTATTCCGGTCTCCACGAGAAGGCGGCGGCGCTGTTGCAGTCGCTCGTGGTCAATCATCCACTCGTTGACGGGAACAAGCGTGCCGGGTGGATGTGCGCCGTGGTCTTCCTCGACATCAATGGAGTCGACTTCTCGGACATCGACCAGGATGAGGCGTACGAGCTGGTCATGGATGTCGCGTCCGGCAAGGCCGAGAACATCTCTTTGATCACGGAGGCTCTGCGTTCGCTTCGGCCGGCCCGTTAGGCGGCTGCCGGAAAGATCACGTCCTGTCGTTCGTGCAGCAGGAGCACGGGGATGTCGAGGGCGGCGAGTTGCCGGGCCGCGTCCTCGTGTCGAGGGCTGGGCAGGGTGCCGGCCCGCCAGGGCTGCCGCGCGGGTGAGCTCGGGCCCGGACAGGCGGTGATCGCCCCAGATATCCGCCTCGGCGGCACGGAGTTCGGTGCGTGCGTGCCAGCCGTCGAAGGCGTCAGGCGGCACGGGCAGGACACCGCTGGAGGCGACGACGAGTCGTCGGACACGATCGGGGGCGGCCAGGGCCAGACGCTGGGCGATCAGGCCGCCGTAGGAGAAACCCCGGTGTCGATGAGGGCGACGAGGTCGTTGGTGGCGGCGGCCGGGGTGTACTGGTCGTCGGCCAGGCCGCGGGTGGAGCGTCCGCAGCCGCGTAGGTCCGGCATGACTATCCGGTGCCGGCCCACGAGCTGAACGAGGGGGCTACGTAGGTAGGTGTGGTCCCAGTCGGGACCTCCGTGGATCACGAGCACCGTGCGGTCAGCCGGTCCGGCGGTCCGGGCGACGAACAGGTCGACGGGCGGTCTGGTCGACACGGCCACGAGGCTCTCGGCGACCATCGCGCCAGTGTCGCACTCGCCGCGAGCAGAGCGCTTCTCGGACGGCCTCGGCCATGAGGTTGTCGAACGTGCCGCCGTACCCGCGGACTTCGGCCTCCGCCACCAGGAGGAGGTCGCCGGCCATGCTGTCCACGGAGATGATCTCGGGGTCCTCGCGGTCGGCGAAGCTCATCAGCGCGAACGAGCCCGGCATCCCGGTTCGGCGTCAGGCGGCGAGGGTCTCGACGAGGTCGTGGCCCAGGTCGAACCCGATGCCGTCCGGGTTGGTCAGCCCGTGGTCGGCGTACCAGGACGCGTCGGCCTCGGGGTGCGGGCCGACGACACCGACCCGGCCGGCGCCGCTGCGGGCGACGACGGCGGCGGGTAGGCCGTTGTCGTAGGTGGCCAGCACCGTGGCCGACGCGTCATCGGCCAGCTGGAAGTAGGGGCCGTCCTGGAAGTAGACGTGCCGGGGGCGGCCGCGCCAGCGCAGCCGGATGACGGTGTCCTCGCCCGTGGTCACCGAGGCTCCCGGGCTGTCGATGTAGCCGCCGCTGTCACCGGGGAGCAGGCCGAGGCCGGGGTCACGGCCGGCCAGGTAGCCGCCCATGCAGAAGCCGAGGTAGCGACCGCCGCCGCGTACCCAGTCCCTCAGGTCGTCGGCGAACGGACGCAGCTCGGCCCAGGCGGCGTCCACGTCGTCCCCGCCGCCCGGTTGGGCGTAGACGTCGGCCGCGGCCAGGGCGCGCGCCGAGAGCGGGGTCTCCTCGTCGGGGCCGCAGTAAGTCACCGTGAACCGGGAAGGTGTGCCGCGCAACAGGGCGGCCACCGCCTCAGGGCAGCCAGGGCTCGCCGCCGGGCCGCGGTAGACCAGTGCGGACGGTGGCCGGCGCGGGGTCGCGCAGCCGGACAGGAGCGGCGGGGCGGCGAGCGTCGCGAGGGCCGCCAACACGCGGCGCCGCCCGGGGCCGGCCGTCATGCGGCCCGCGCCGGGGCGAGGCGGACGAGGGAGGCCGGGATCACGCGCCGGAGTGTACGCGGACCCGGCTGAAGCCGGCGCGCCGGTTGCCCCCCCGAGCGGTCCGGGGCGGTCGACATCAGATCACGATCTGATTAGGCTGGTTCGTATGAGCATCGCCCGCCCGGACTCCGTGACGTTCACCGACCTCTCCCGTAATCCGCGTGCCGTGGCCGAGCGGGCGGCGCGCACCGGGCGCCTCCGGGTGACGCATCGGGACGCGCCCGACTTCTACCTGACGGCCGCCGACCGCGAGGAGCAACGCGATGCCAATCTCGGCACGACCTCGCGGATGTTCCTGGCGATGCTCAGGCGCGACGCCAGTGCCCAGGCGCTCGTGACGGTCATGCCCGATGTCTTCCCGTGGATAAGGCATCTGAGAGACGCCGAAGTACGCGCGTTCACGGTGGAACTGGTCGAGGCCCTCTCCGACGCCGCCGAACTGGGGGCGGACCACTCCGCCCAGGAGGTCATCGCCGGATGGCGCGCCACCGCTCGCATCAAGGCGGACCCGGAGGAGTACCGCGCCACACTCGGCCCCACCGAGGGTGACTACGGCCCCGTCGAGGTCGTCGAGTGACCCCGAAGCGCGGCGATCGGGTCACGGTCCCTCCGCCACACGACGAATGGGATGTCCGCTTCGGGACCGGTGAGGCCGTCAAGGGATGGGAGGAGCTCTGCCGCCACGCTCTCGCCAACGCCCGCCGCTGTCTGGACGTGCTGCGCATGGCTCCCCACTCGCGGGCCCATCACCAGCGTCAGCATCGGCTACGAGGAGACCTGGCGACAGATCGGCACAACGGTCGAGAGCTCGAACAGTGGGAGTTCGAGGTCACCAGCGGAGGCCGGGTCCGCTACCTCGTCGATCGGGAACGGCGGGTCGTCTGGGTGATGTACGCGTCGCTCCGGCATCCCAAGGACACCGAGTGACGGATGCGGCGCCGCTGAGCCGGCGCGAGGCGGCGGATGCGGGAAGCATGTGGTACCAAGGCGCCGCGTGGATGTGCACCGTGGTCTTCCTCGACCTGAACGGAGTCGATTTCTCGGACGTCGATCAGGTCGAGGCGTACGAGCTGGTCATCGATGTCGCGTCGGGTAAGGCCGAGAATCTGTCCCTGATCGCGGAGGGCCTGCGTTCGCTTCGGCCGGACCTGGCCTGACGCCCCCGAGGGCCCACAGCCACGTCACCGTTGCGAGGGCTCGGCGTCCCCGTCGGCGGTGGTGTGGGCGTGGGCCGTGGTGATCAGTTCGGTGGCCACCTCCAGGGAGGCGGCCATGCGCTCGTCCCTGGAGCCGCCCACCGCGTCGAGGCCGAAGACGCCGGCGTGCAGGCTCATGAAGGCCGTGATGGCCCGGAGCCGGGTGGGGAGGGGGGCGTCCGGGGGGACCATCACGCCGACCAGGTCGATCATCCGGTCCTTCAGGCTGTGGCGGATCTTGAGTTCGCGCAGGGTCGCCTGGTTCTCCTGCATGAAGCGGAAGAGCGGCTGCGCCGCGCCCAGGCTGGCGCCGTAGCGACGCAGGACCTCCAGCTTGGTCTCCAACGTGGGCGGCTGCTCCCGCGCCCAGGCGATCAGCTCGTCGACCGGCCCGGTCATGTCGGCGTAGACGCTGGTGAGGATGTCTTCCTTGGTCTTGAAGTGGTAGTACAGCGCGGCCTTGGTGACGTCGAGGCGCTCGGCGATCTCGCGCAGTGAGGTCTTCTCGTAGCCCTGCTCGGCGAAGAGGTCCAGGGCGACCGACTGGATGCGCTGCCGGGTGTCGGACCGGCGCGAAGGCCGCGTGCCGCTCATCGATGTGCTCCCACTTTACTCATTACTTACTTGACGGCCGGCTAGTTACCGCTCTACCTTCTCCAGAGTACCCACTTGCCGGTCGGCAGGTAAGGCAACGGAGGAGCGCATCGTGTCCCAGGATCAGGCCGAGGGGCAGAGTCAGCTGGCGGCACCGCGCAACGCGCGCGTGGTCATGATGGCCCTACTGATCGCGATCATGCTGGCCATGTTGGACAACATGATCATCGGAACCGCCATGCCCACCATCGTGGGTGAACTCGGCGGTGTCCAGCATCTCTCCTGGGTGGTCACGGCGTACACGCTGGCCACCGCCGCCTCCACGCCGATCTGGGGCAAGATCGGCGACATGTACGGTCGGAAGGGCGCCTTCCTGACCTCCATCGTGATCTTCCTGATCGGCTCGGCCCTCTCCGGGCTCGCCCAGGACATGGGGCAGCTGATCGCGTTCCGCGCCGTCCAGGGCCTGGGCGCCGGCGGTCTGCTGGTCGGCGTGATGGCGATCATCGGCGATCTGATCCCGCCCCGGGAGCGCGGCCGCTACCAGGGCATGATGGCCGGCGCGATGGCGCTCGCCATGATCGGCGGCCCGTCGCTCGGCGGCCTGATCACCGACCACCTCGGCTGGCGCTGGACCTTCTACATCAACCTGCCGCTCGGCGCCGTCGCCCTCACCATGGTGACGCTGGTGCTGCACCTGCCGAAGCGGCGCTCCCAGGCCAGCATCGACTACCTCGGCGCCACGCTGCTGGTCGTCGGCATCACCTCGATCGTGCTCGTCACCACCTGGGGCGGCACCGAGTACCCGTGGGGCTCCGGCCGGATCGTCGGTCTCTCGGTGCTCGGCGTGGCGTCGCTGATCGCGTTCGTCTGGTCGCAGACCAGGGCGGCAGAGCCCGTGCTGCCGCTGCACCTCTTCCGCAACCGCAACTTCACGCTCGTCGCGCTGATCGGCTTCTTCGTCGGCTTCGTGATGTTCGGCGGCACGCTCTACCTGCCGCTGTTCCAGCAGGCGGTGCAGGGTGCCTCCGCCACCAACTCGGGGCTCCAGCTGCTCCCGATGCTGCTGTCGATGATGGCGGTGTCCATGGTGGTGGGCCGGGCGACGACCAGGACCGGCCGCTACCGGATGTACCCGATCGCCGGCGGCGTGCTGATCGTCGTCGGGATGCTGCTGCTCTCGACCATGGACACCGACACGGACCGGCTGACCGCGGGCGTCTACATGGCGGTGCTCGGCGCCGGCATGGGCTTCCTGATGCAGATCACCATGCTGATCGCCCAGAACAGCGTGGAGATGAGGGACATGGGCGTGGCCTCGTCCACCTCCACCCTCTTCCGCACCCTGGGCAGCTCGTTCGGCGTCGCGATCATGGGCGCCCTGTTCACCTCGCGGGTGCAGGACGAGATGGCCGACAGCGGCGCCGCGGCCGGCGGCGCCGCCAGGGAGACCGCGGCGCTCGACGCGGACGGCCTGGCCGCGCTGCCCGACCAGGTGCGCGAGGCGTACGAGCACGCGGTCGCCTCGGGCACCCATGTCGCCTTCCTGGTCGGCGGGTTGATCGCGGTGGCGGCGTTCGTGATGGCGCTGTTCGTCAAGGAGGTCCCGCTGCGCGGCGGCCCGCAGGCCGAGGCCGCCCCGGCCGGTGGCCAGGCCGGCGGCCCCGCCGGCGGCGAGCGCCCGGTCGTCGAGCCCGTCTGAGCCGCGTCCCAGCCGCGCCGGCCCACGCGCCCGCGCACCCCCGAAACCTCGGGAGGTGCGCGGGCGCCGTCGCGTTATGAAACCGTGATTCAGCGTTCGGTGGTGCCCAGCGAGTCATAGAGGGTGGTGGGCGCGCGCGGGCGCGACGGTTCGAAACGGAGAGCGGATGGGCGAGTACCGGGATTTCGAGGAGTACGCGCGCGCCCGCCAGAACCGGCTCTACCGCACGGCGGTGCTGCTCTGCGGCGACCCGCACCGGGCGCAGGACCTCGTGCAGAACACCCTGGTGCGGCTCCTGCGCTACTGGCCGCGGGCGATCCGCGCCGACAACGTCGACGCCTACGCCCGCACCGTGCTCACCCGTACCTTCCTCGCCGAGCAGCGGAGGGGGCTGCTCAGCCGGCGCGCGCATGCAGTCGAGGACAACCCGACCGGCGCCGGGGACCCGGCGCTCCGGGTGACGTTGCTCGCCGCCCTGGGCGAACTGCCGCCCAGGGCGCGGGCGATGCTCATACTCCGCTACTGGGAGGACCTGAGCGTGGCCACCGTGGCCGGGCTGATGCGGTGCAGCCAGTCCACGGTCAGGAGCACCTGCTCCCGCTCCCTGGCACTGCTGCGCGGCCGCCTCGACGCCGAGGAGTGGCACGCCGAGCCCTACGCGGGGCTCGGCGCCGAGCGGAGTCGTTGACGGCCTCGTCGCGTCCGGCCACGCCGAGCCCCGCCGTACCCCGATCCGGCGCCGGCGCGCCGGATCCACCTGACCATTTGTGAAGACCATGCGAAAGGGACAGTGTCGTGCACGACTTCCACGCCGAGGAGCCAGCGCTCAGGCGGGTGATGGAGCAGGCGGTCGACGGCCTGGCGCCCCCCGCCGACCTGGTTCCGCGGGCGCTCACGCTGGGCCGGCGCCGCCGGGCCCGGATCCGGCTGGCCACCGCGGGCGGCGGCCTCGCCGTCGCCGCGGTCACGGCCGCCCTGGTCGTCGGCTACGTGCCGCGCGGCACGGACCCCACGCCGGCGTCCCCCGTGGCGTCCGGGACCTCGACCGGGGGGACCGGGGCGCCCATGACCACCCCGGAGACGGCGGACGTGGCCGACCCCGTCGACGTCTATCGGGCTCGGGTCATGGACACGCTGGACCGGTTGCTGCCGGCGAGGGCCGGCAGCATCGTGGGTCTGGTCGACGACTCGGCCACGTACATCGGTCAGACGGAGAACGGCGACTACCGGATCAGCCTCAGCGCCACCCCCTCGCCGGGCGGCACCGGCGGATCCTGTTCGGACGCCGGTTTCGACGGCGCCTGCCAGTCCTACGCGCTCGACGACGGGACCCCGGTCGCCGTCTGGACGGAGTCGGACGGCGGGGCCGACGTCTCCGTGCGGGCGACGTTCCGGCAGCAGGACCTCGTCGCGGAGATCCTGGTCAGCACCGCGACGAACTCGGGGGCGCCGCTGGTCCTGAGCGCGGAGGACCTGGTGGCGATGGCCAACGACGACGAGGTCCGCGACCTCCTCGACGAGGGCGCCGAGCTGGCCGAGGAGGGCGCGTCATAACCTGACACCGGCGCACGGGGGCCACAAGAGCCACGGCAGCAACACATGAACCACGCGAACCATGCGAAAGGAACCACCACATGGGCAGCCGAGCCCTCAAGTCTCCGCGGTCGAGGCAGCGCTCGCGCCGGCGTAGACGCCCGCGCCGTGCCGTGCGCGTGGTGCGGGGCACGGCGCTGCTGCTCGGCCTGGCCGTCGCGGTGGTGGCGCTGCGGATGGTGGTCAGGGACGACGTGCGCGCGGAGTCGGCCGGCGGAACCGACGAGGCGACCGCCCCGGTCGAGATGGAGCCCTCGCCGCCCCCGCCGACCGCGGACGGCCCCGAGCCCGAGCCCGAGTTGGAGGAGCCCCTTCCCGAGGGATCCGAGGGCGAGGACGGGGCGGACGACGGATCGGGTGGCGAGGCGGACGAACCGTCGGACGTCGACTCCGGCGACGAGGAGCGAATACCCGTGCAGGAGACCGGCCCCGGCACCTTCCGCACCGCCTCGGGTGGCGGCGACCCGGTCGGCGGGAGCAGCGTCCTCACCTACCGGTTGCAGATCGAGGACGGCATCGGGATCGAACCCGACGAGGCCGCCGCCGAGGTCGGGGACATCCTGGCCGACCCGCGCGGCTGGACCACCGACGGCGACACCGGGTTCCAACTCGTCGAGGACGGCCCCTCCGACTTCGTGGTGCAGATCGCCACCCCTGGCACCGTCGACGCCATCTGCGGCCAGTACGGGCTCGACACCGGCGGCGAGGTCAACTGCAGCGTCGCCCAGACCGTCGTGGTCAACCTGCGCCGCTGGGTGCAGGGGTCGCCGCAGTTCGCCGGGCCCGTCGAGGAGTACCGGGCGCTGATCGTCAACCACGAGGTCGGCCACTACCTCGGCTACGGCCACGAGGGCTGCCCGGGCGCCGGCGAGCCGGCCCCCGCGATGATGCAGCAGATCAAGGGCCTCGACGGCTGCGTGGCCAACGCGTGGCCCTACGACGAGAACGGCGCCTACCTGTCGGGGCCCTCGGTGCCGTGACCGCGCCGCCCGAAGTGCCGCGACGACACTGACACGCGGTAGTCGGCCGGTTGCGGGGCGCGTCGGGGCCGGCCATGCTGTGCCCGCATGGAGCCGGAACAGCAGCTCACGCAGCGACTGAGCGCCGCCAGGGTCAGCGCCGTCGCACTCACCTGGGTCGACAACGCGGGGCTCACCCGCGTCAAGGCCGTGCCCGTCCGGCGGCTCGCGGACGCCGCGCGGCGCGGCGTCGGCATGTCGCCCGTCTTCGACGTCTTCCTCGTCGACGACTCCATCACCAGCAGCCCCAGGATCGGTGGCCCCGACGGCGACCTGCGCCTGGTGCCCGACCTGGAGCGGCTCACCGTGCTCGCCGGCCAGCCAGGCTGGGCCTGGGCGCCGGCCGACCGCTACGAGCAGACCCGCGCCCCCTATGTGGCCTGCCAGCGGGGGTTCGCCCGCCGGCAGGCCGAGCGGGCGCTCGCCGAGCACGGACTCGAGCTGCGGATGGGCTTCGAGACCGAATGGGCCGTCACTCGTCAGGGTGATTCCGGTGACGGCCGGCCGCCCGGCGGCCCCCCGTCGGCGGCCGGCCCCCCGTCGCCGGCCGGCCTCGCGCTGCCGGGCGGCGCCGGGCCCGCCTACGGCATGAGCCGGCTCGTCGGCCTCACCGACTACCTCCGCGACCTCACCGAGGCGTTCGCCGCCCAGGGGCTCTCGCTGCTCCAGCTCCACCCCGAGTACTCGCCGGGACAGTTCGAGATCTCCGCCAGGCCCGCCGACCCCGTCACCGCGGCCGACGACGCTGTGCTCGTCCGCGAGACCGTCCGCGCCGTCTCGAACCGCCACGGCCTCGCCACCTCCTTCGCCCCCGTCGCCGACCTCGCAGGGCTCGGCAACGGCCGCCACCTGCACCTCAGCCTGTGGCGCGGCGGCAAGAACGCCTGCCGGGACGGCGACGGCCCGTTCGGCATGAGCGGCGTCTGCGAGGCGTTTCTCGCCGGCGTGCTGCGCGAACTCCCCGCGCTGCTGGCCATCGGCGCGCCCTCGCCCGCCAGTTACCTGCGGCTGCGGCCGTCCGTCTGGGCCGGCGCCTTCCAGTGCTGGGGGCTGGAGAACCGGGAGGCCGCCGTCCGCTTCGTCACCGGCGCCCCCGACGACCAGGACGCGGCCAACGCCGAGGTCAAGTGCTTCGACGGCGCCGCCAACCCCTACCTCGTCGTCGGCGCCGTCATCGCCGCCGGCCTGGCCGGGGTCGGGGACGGCCTGACGCTGCCGCGCCCCGTCTCCGGCGACCCGGCCGAGCGGCACGTCTCCCCGCCGCCCAGGCTCCCCGAGTCGCTGCCGGCCGCGCTCGACCAGCTGGAGTCCTCGGCCGTGCTGCGCACCGCGCTCGGCGAGGAGCTGTACGGGGCGATCCTCGCCGTCCGACAGGGCGAGGTGGCGCTGTTCGCCGAGGCCACGCCCGAGGAGATCGTCGCCGCCACCAGGGAGCGTTACTGAGCGATGGACAGCAACGAAGCGCCCATGGACCTCGTCGACCAGCACTGCCACGGGGTGCTGCGCGAAGGGCCGGTGGACACCGCCCACTTCGGCTCGCTGCTCACCGAGTCCGACGCGCCGCCCGCGCCGGGCACCAGCCACTTCGACAGCCAACTCGGCTTCGCCGTCCGCCGCTGGTGCGCCCCGGCGCTCGACCTGCCGGTCAACTGCCCGCCCGACGTCTACCTGGCCAGGCGGCGCGAGCTCGGCACCCCCGAGGTCACCAGGCGGCTGCTGCGCGCCGCCGGCCTCGCCACCCTGCTGGTGGACACCGGGCTGCCGGGTGAACTGCTCGGCCCCGCCGAACTGGCCGAGGCCGCCGGCGCGCCCGCGCGCGAGATCGTCCGCCTCGAGTCGGTCGCCGAGTCGGTCGCCGACCAGGGCCCGGACGCCGCCGCGCTGCCCGGCCGGCTCACCGAGGCGATCGCCGAGGCCGCGCGCGGCGCCGTCGCCTTCAAGTCCGTGGTCGCCTACCGGCACGGCCTCGCCCTCGACCCGGAACCGCCGAGCGCCGCCGAGGCCCGCGCCGCCGCCGGCCGTTGGCTCGCCGAGCGCGAGGAGCGGCAGGCCAGGCTCACCGACCCGGTGCTGCTGCGCTACCTGCTGTGGTCCGCGGCCGGCACCGGGCTGCCGCTGCAACTCCACACCGGCTTCGGCGACTCCGACCTGCGGCTGCCGGACGCCGACCCGCTGCTGCTCACCGACCTCGTCAGGGCCCTCCAACCGACCGGCTGCCGCCTGGTGTTGCTGCACTGCTACCCCTACCACCGGGGCGCCGGCTACCTGGCCGCCGTCTACCCGCACGTCTACGCCGACCTCGGCCTCACCCTCGGCCACACCGGCGCCAGGGCCCGGGCCGTGCTGGCCGAGGCGCTGGAGCTGACGCCGTTCGGCAAGCTGCTGTTCTCCACCGACGCCTACGGGCTGCCCGAGCTGTACCTGGTGGGCGCCCGCACCTTCACCGCCGGGCTCGGCGAACTCCTCGACGGCTGGGTCAAGGAGCGGTCCTGGGCGGCGGCGGACGCGGCGCGCGTCGCCGGGCTGATCGGCGGCGGGAACGCGCGGCGCCTGTACGGACTCGTGGACGGCTGACGGTCGCCCCGCCAGTCCGCGGCTGTTCTCCTTCGGCCGACAAGCCGCGCGCCGAAACGGCGACTTTGGTGGACAGCGGACGAGACCGGTGACCGATGCCCGCCGCCCGGGCCCGCTCCTAGCGTCGGACCATGGGAAGTTTCTCGGCGGCCCGCGGGCCGGTGCGGGCGGCGGAGCGGGCGTTGGCCCCCGATCTGGCGCGCGGCGTCATGCTGTTGCTGATCTGTCTCTCCAACACCGGCTTCCACCTCTACGCCGCCAGGCACGGCGCCTCCGGCTGGCATCCGGACGAGGGATCGGTGGCCGACCGGGTGGCGCAGTTCGTCATGATCGCCGGCCTCGACCTGCGGATCTACCCGCTGTTCGCCTTCCTCTTCGGCTACGGGATGACCCAGCTCTACCTCCGCCAGACGGCGCGCGGCGCCACCCCGCGCGCCGCGGTGCGGCTGCTGCGCCGCCGCGGCCTGTGGCTGATCGTCTTCGGGGCCTGCCACGCGGCGTTCCTGATGGCCGGCGACATCACCGGCGCCTACGGGGTGTCGAGCCTGCTGCTCGGCTGGCTGTTCATCCGCCGCGGCGACCGGGCCGTGCTGATCGGCGCCGCGGTGGCCTTCGGCCTGCTGCTGCTGGCGGCCCTGCCGGCCATCGAGGCCGTCGCCGCCGGCGACCTGGGGCGTCTTGGGCAGGCGCCGACCGAGCCCACCGCCGTGGTCTACGCGGCGGACGAGACGAATCCGCTGGCCGCCGTCGGCACCCGCCTCACCACCTGGGCGTTCGTGACGCTGGCCGCCGGCTTCGTGGGCGCGCCGATGTTCCTGGTGATGCTGCTCGGCTTCTGGGCGGCGCGCCGGCGGGTGCTCGAGGAGCCGGAGCGGCATCTGGCGCTGCTGCGGTGGACGGCCGGGATCGGCGTCACGGTCGGCTGGCTCGGCGGCCTGCCGGGCGCGCTGGCCCACGTCGGCCTGTGGGCGGTGCCGGCGGACGCGCTGTCCGAGGGCGGGGCGCTGCGGGCGATAGCCGAGGCCACGGGCCCGTTCGCCGGGCTCGGCTACGTGGCGCTCTTCGGGCTGTTCGCCGCCCGCCTCCAGCGGCGCGGGCGAGCGCCGGGCCGGGCCGCGGGGGCCGTGGCCGCGCTCGGCAAGCGTTCGCTCTCCGGCTACCTCGCCCACTCGCTGCTGTTCTCGCCGGTGCTCGCCGCCTGGGGGCTCGGCCTCGGCGCGCGGCTGACCAGCGCGACGATGGCGCTGTTCGCCGGCGCGGTGTGGCTGCTCACGGTGCTCGCCGCCGACCGCCAGGAACGCCTCGGCGGCGGCCGCCCCGGGCCGGCCGAGGCGCTGCTGCGGCGGCTGGCGTACGGGGGCCCGGCCGGCCGGGTGGCGAGCGGCGAGCCCACCGGGGCGGGCGCGGCGTAGCCGGACGTTGCGACCGGCTGGGGTCTCGTCGGCTCGGCGCCGCGGGTCGGCTCGGCGCCGCAGGTCAGCTCGCGCCGAACAGCGCCAACAGCTCGGTCCTGCCGAACATCCGGGCCGTGTCGATCGCCGACGGCTGGCCGGCCGCCGGGTCGGCGCCCGCGTCGAGCAGCACCCGCACCACGTCGGATGCGCCCTTGAACACGGCGCCCGCGATCGGCGTCTGCCCCTGGTCGTTGACCCGCCTGGCGTCGGCGCCGCGCTCGAGCAGCGCCCGCACGGTGTCGGCGTGCCCGTGGTAGGCGGCCAGCATCAGCAGCGTGTCGCCCTTCTCGTTGCTCAGGTTCGGCGGGACGCCCGCGTCCACGTAGGCGGCGACGGTGTCCGTGTCGCCCTGCCTGGCCAGGTCGAAGACCTTGGCGGCGAGCTGGAGCACCTCGGGGTCGTGCGCGGGCTCGTTGCTCTCCGGTGCCGGGCCGGTCATAGGGGACGCCTCCTCGGTAGAACGGCAGGCGGGAGCGGGTCCGCGCTGCTGACGTCCAGCCTACGTACTCTTGCGGGCATGCCCCTCATATTCCCCCGCACGTCCCCTGGCGCGGCCGGCCGCTGGTTCCGGAGCGACTGGTTCCGGGTGGACGCGGCCATGGCGCTGCTCGGCGCGGTGCTGGTGGTCGAGGCAGGCTCGCTGTTCTTCCGTGCGCCGGGCGTGGGCCCTGGCGGCATCGCGGCCGACCTGCTGACGCGGGCCGGGATCTGGGCGGCGTTCGGCGTCCGGCACCGCTGGCCGGTGGGGGTGGCCACCCTCACCCTGGTGGTCACCGGCGCCTACTACCCGCTGTCCACGGTGGACGGCGTCATGCCGATGTTCGCCTTCGTCATCGCGCTCTACACCGTCGCCCGCGCGGGCCGGCTGGCGTCCGCCGTCACGCTGGTGGCAGTGGCCATGATCGGCCTCGGCTACGGCGAGCTGTTCGCGGGCGCCGGGGAGCGGCACGTGGACAACGCGTCCATCGCGATGCTCAGCGGCTGGGCGGTGAGCCTGATCGCGCTGGGCCACGCGACGCGGGTGCGGGGCGCCTACCAGGCGGAGGTGGAGCAGCGGATGCTGGCCGCCGAGCGGGAGCGGGACGTGCGGGCGCGGCAGTCGGCGACCGAGGAGCGGCTGCGGATAGCGCGCGAGCTGCACGACGTGCTGGGCCACAACATCTCGCTGATCAACGTGCAGTCCACCGCCGCGCTGCACCGGAGCGCCAAACGCCCGGGCCAGACGGCCGAGTTGACCGGGGCGCTGGAGTCCGTGCGGGACGCCAGCAAGGAGGCGCTGCGCGAACTGCGCGCCACGCTCGGGGTGTTGCGGCAGGTGGACGAGGAGGCGCCGACCGCGCCGGCCCCGGCCGGTCTGGAGCGGGTCGCCGAGCTGGCGGAGCGGGCCTCGGTGGCCGGGCTCCGGGTGACCGTGGCCACCGAGGGCGAGCCGCCGGTGGTGCCGGCGCAGATCTCGCTCGCCGCCTACCGCATCGTCCAGGAGTCGCTGACCAACGTCACCCGGCACGCCGGCGCCGCCCGGGCCGAGGTCCGCCTCAGCTACGCGCCAGGCGAGCTGCGGCTGCGGGTCGACGACGACGGCGCGGGCGCGACCGACGCCGGCGCGCTCGGCAGCGGCATCGCCGGCATGGTGGCCCGCACCCGCGCGCTCGGCGGCGACCTCACGGCGGCGAACGCCGCCGACGGCACCGGCTTCCGGGTCGCCGCCCGACTGCCGCTGCCGCTGCCGCTGCCGGACGAGCCGGCGTAGGGGCCGTCTTCCGGATCTTCGTGGATCAGGTCTTGGCTCGCCCGGACGCGGTGCTCCCCGGACTTCGTCCGGGTGGGGGCGCCCCCTGCACGGAGTGCTCGGGGTGGGGGCGCCCCCTGCACGGAGTGCTCGGGGGAGAGCCCCCAGTCGCTTCGCGCGATGCGGTAACGCGGCGAGGTGCCGTGTATGGCGGCGCGGCCCCACGAAGATCCGGAAGATGGGTCCTGGCTCAGGGCGTCGGCGGGACGGCCACCCGCCAGTCGGGGTTGTAGGTGTCGCCGACGTCGACCACCGGCCAGTCGCGCGCCCGGCGCGGCGCGGGGGCGTCGCGCAGCACGAACGCGGTCGGCGTCTCGCCGGGTTCGGCGGCCCGGCAGCCCAGCGTGTGCGCCACCGGGATCGCCTGGCCGCCGCCGAGCACGCACGGGGGGTGCACGTCGTGCGCGCGCAGCGCCTCGGCGACCCGCTCCCAGTCGGCGCGGGCCCGCTCCTGGATCCTGGCGTGGGTGCGGAGCGTGTCGAACTGGACGGCCAGCTGGGCGAGCGCCAGCGCCGTGAGCCCGAGCGGCACGGCGCGGGACGACAGCCGCGCGGCGAGGTACCGGAGGCCGAGCGCCGCGGGAACGGCCAGCAGCGCGTAGGCGGGCAACAGGAAGCGGGTGGCGGCGTAGTCGATGAGGAAGAGGTAGGTGAAGGCCAGCGAGCCGGCCGTGCCGACGGCCAGCCGCACCGCCGCCCGCGCCTCGGGCCGCGCCCGGCGGGTGGCGTACAGGCCGGCCGCCGTCAGCGGCGGCAGCAGCAGCCACCAGCCGAGCATCGGCCACGAGACGTGGTCCCCCTCGCACGGCCGGCAGAGCAGCGGGCCGTCGAGCGCGGCGGCGTGTTCGAGCAGCGAGAACGTGAGCCCCGTGCCGCCCTGGATCTCGCTGGCCTCCCGGAGCCGCGCCCACACCCCGCCGAACCCGAGCTCCGCCTCCACTAGCCAGGGCCCGACGCCGGCCAGCAGGCCGCCGCCGACGCCGGCGACCAGGGGCGCGAGCCCCGCGCGCCGCGGCCAGGCGAACAGCGGCAGCGCCAGCCAGACGGCGTCGCTCGCCCGCATCAGGCCGGCCGCCGCCACCGCCAGGGCCAGCGCCGTCCACCGGCCACGGACGCAGGCGCCGACCGCGCCGACCGCCGCCATCGCCACGTAGTGGTTCGGCATGGCCGCGCCGCCGTAGAACAGCGCGAACCAGAGCGTGCCGTACGCCGCCGCGGCGGCCGGCAGCACCGCGCGGCCGGGAAGGAGGGCCGCCCACGGCCGGTACCCCAGGTAGAGCGCGAGCCCGGCGGCCGCCGCGAGGTAGCAGCGCAGCGCCACCACCGAGTCGGTGACCGCCGCCACCGGCGCGACCAGCAGCGGCACCCCCCGCGACCGCGGCGCGCTGAACGGCGCGGCCGGGCCGAACTCCGGCCAGCGGCTGACGTACACGATCTCGTCCCAGCCGAGCGCCAGCGTCGGCGGCACCAGCAGCAGGGACAGCACGGCGAACCCGAAGGCCACGACGGCCAACGGCCGCCGCGTCGGCCTGGCGGCCGACGTCGACGCGGGGCGAAAGGTGACGGTTTGCACGGCCATGCCACGGCGATATCACGCCCCGCCCCGCTCACCGCGCACCCGCCGCCGGCCATGCCGTGTCGGTTACTGCGGGGCTGGCCTCGGCACCTGGGCGGCGGGGCGTGCCCTGGTCAGGAGGACGCCGCTGAGGACCAGGAGGCCGCCGGCGGCGGTGCGCCAGGTGAGGGGTTCGGCGAGGAACAGGGTGCCGAGGGCGATGGACAGAGCGGGGTCACGTAGGTGACGGTGGAGGCGTTCGGCGAGCGGATCCTGCCCTACGCCCGGCGCACCGTGGAGGCGCACGCCGCGCTCTGCGCGCTGGCCGCCGGCCGCGACCGGCAGCCGACCGGCACGGTGCGGCTGGCCGCCACCGCCACGGCCTGCCTCGGCGTGCTGCCCGCGCTCCTCGCCCGCTGGAAGGAGGACTTCCCCGGGGTGCGGGTGGTCCTGTTGGAGGGCGACGACGACGAGGTCGAGGAGTGGCTGCGGGCCGGCGTCGTCGAACTCGCCGTCCTGGTCGGCCGGGAGCCGCCGCCCGGCGTGCCGGTGGCCAGCGACACGTTCCAGGCGCTGCTCCGCCGCGACCACCCGCTGGCCGGCGAGGCCAGGATCGAGCTGGCCGATCTGGACGACGACCCTCCCCCAGCCATGGGGGTCCCCCCGGACGGAGTCTGGGGGAGGCTGGGAGGCGCTCCCAGGGAGGTGCCCCCATCGCCCGGCCCACCGGGTCCGGGACATGGGCACGCTGCTCATCATGATCCGCGGCGGCATCGGCGTCGCGATCATGCCGAGCCTGACGGCGAGGCTGCTGGACCACCGGCTGGTGCTGGTGCCGCTCAGCGGGACCGTCACCCGCCACCTGTCGCTGACCGGCCCGGCCGACCGGCCCTGGCACCCGCTGGCCGAGCTCCTCACCACCACGATGCCGGCCGGCGCCCGGGCTCACCCGGCCAGCGCGGCGCCCGCCATCGAGTAGGCCAGGGTGCCGAGGCCGAGTCCGAACAGCACGGTGAGGTAGGTGCCGAGGAGGCTGGTGCCCCGCGACTCGAAGACGTGGCGGTGGGCGGCGGGCGTCACCGTCGCGCCGTGCCGGCGGCGGCCCAGCGCGAGGCGCAGCGCCCGCAGCTCCGCCCCGCCCCTCACCGCCAGCCGGACGCCGTGCGCGTCCGTCACCACGACGACGCTGCCGATGTCGCTCCTGGTCAGATACGGCCACAGCCGCACGCTCCGCAGCTGCCGCAGGTCGATCGTCCGCCGGCCGGTCCAGGTGCGCGCCGACAGGTGCCGCTTCGTGCGGTCGACCTGGCGCCGCGCGAGGAACGCCTCCTGCGGATAGATCAGGGCGACCGGGCCCGCGATCAGGCACCAGGCGACCACGACGACGAACGGCAGCAGCGGCGCGAGCGCCAGCGGCAGCACCAGCCAGAGCAGCAGCAGGGCCAGCCCGAGGCGCGCGCGGCGACGAGCGATGTTCGGCGGCACGAGGCCGAGTTCGTCGGTGGATTCCCCCATGCGGCCCACCCTAGGTCCTGTCCTGTCGATCTTGTCGGATCAGCCCGCGTCGTCAGATGCGGTGGATCGCAAGGCGCCGGATCGCAGCTCATACTCGCCGTATTCGCGCGATTCGGTAACGCAGCGAGGTGCCGTAGCTGGCGACGCGGGCCCGGCAAGATCGGCAGGACAGGGCCTAGGTGCACGTGCGCACGCCGGCGGCCGCCGGTTCACCGGGGGCGGCCGCGGCGGCGCCCGTCTACGCTGGCCGGCATGACGGCCACACCTCCGATACGTGTTCTCCTCGCCGACGACCAGCGCCTGGTCCGGGCCGGTTTCCGGTCGATCCTGGAGGACGAGGACGACATCGAGGTGGTCGCCGAGGCCGCGACCGGTGTGGAGGCCGTGGCGTTGGCCCGGGAGACGCGGCCCGACGTGGTGCTGATGGACATCCGGATGCCGGAGATGGACGGCCTGGCCGCCACCGAGGCGATCGTCGCGGACGAGCGGCTGGCCGAGGTCAGGGTGGTGATCCTGACGACCTTCGACGTGGACGACTACGTCTACGGCGCGCTGCGCGCCGGCGCGTCCGGGTTCCTGGTGAAGGACACCGAGCCGATGGAGCTGCTGCACGGGGTGCGGGTCTGCGCGCGGGGCGACGCGCTGATCGCGCCGGCGGTCACCCGGCGGCTGATCGCCGAGTTCGCGAGCCGCCGGGCGCGGCAGCCGGACCCCAGCCCCCGGCTCAACGCGCTGACCGAGCGGGAGCGCGAGGTGATGGGTCTCGTCGGGGCCGGCCTGACCAACGACGAGATCGCGCGGCGGCTGGTGCTCAGCCCGGCAACCGCGAAGACACATGTGAGTCGGATCATGACCAAGCTGGACGTACGTGACCGAGCCCAACTCGTCATCCTGGCCTACGAGTCCGGAATGATCACGCCTGGTTGGCTCAGCTGAGGCGAAGGTTCGGACCTTCGCACAAAGTTGCGTTCGCAGCTTCTCTCGCGACGATCTTCACTTTATGATCACGCCCATGATTCGGCATGTGTTACGAGCCGCCGTCGGCCTCACCGTGACGGCCACCATCGCCCTTACCGCCACCGTCGAGGCGGGCGCGCAGACCGGGGAGAACCAGTCCTCGGCCGACGAGCAACTGCTCTTTTATAATCACTCCTACGGGGTGCTCGACCACGAGACGGCTGACGCCATCGAGAACTCGGAGTTCCTGCGGGAGTTCTCGAACTTCGAGGTCCGCGACACCGTCGGTTCCACCTACAGCTGGACCGGCCGCTACCTGTACGGGCAGCAGACCTACCTCGAGCTGTTCGGCGAGGGCGACCTGCCGGGCCAGGACGCCCAGTTCGGCTCCAGCGCGGTGGCGTTCTCGACCGAGAACGCCGGCGACCTCGCCCAGGTGGCGGATGGCCTGCGGGAACAGGGCATCGAGACGCCCAACACGTTCCGCCAGACCCGCGACTTCGGCGACGGCGTGCGCGTGCCGTGGTTCGACGGCCTCGGGGTCCCCGTCGCCGGGTACGACTCCCTCGACATGTGGGCCATGGAGTACCGGCCCGAGTACTTCGCCGACGCGCGCGGCGGCACCGGCCCGGAGAGCTACCCGGGCGACGTCAGCCGGGACCGCTACCACTCGGACGACTACCAGAACCACCAGCTGCGGGACATCACCCGCATCCAGGTCGGCGTCACCCAGAGCGACCTCGACGCCCAGCTGCCGCTGTTCGAGGCGGGTGGCCTGGACATCGAGCACACCGACACCGGCGTCATCCTGCGGGACGGCCTCACCACCGTGCAGTTCGACGTCGTGGAGCGCCGGCACGCCGGCCTGCGGCAGGTCACCATGTCGCTGAACGAGTCCGTGAACTACCAGCACATCGAGCGGATCGGCCAGTCGACCCTGACCGTGGGCCCCGGCGCCCAGGCCGTCTGGCTCTTCGACGGCCAGTAGCCGCGGCAACCGCGGTAGCCGCCCGACGCGCGTGACGTGACGGCGCCGCCCAGGACACCGTCCGGGGCGGCGCCGTCACGTGTGTGAAGGTAACGGCACGCGGACGCTACCTGGGTGGTACGCGGGGCGCGCGGGACGCAACCCCGGTGGTACCTCCGGTGTCGGCCGGCGGGGGACGCGCGCCCCGGAACCCGGCCGCGAGGGTGTACGACGTGGAAGCCCAGACCCTCGACCTCGCCAGGTGGCAGTTCGCCCTGACCGCCGGCGGGCACTTTCTCTTCGTGTCGCTGACCCTCGGTCTCGCGACCGTGCTCGCCGTGCTCCAGACCTGGGCGACCCTGCGCGGCACGAACGCCGTCCACCGGCGGATGGTCAGGTTCTGGGGCCGGCTGTACGTCATCAACTACGGCGTCGGCATCGTCACCGGCATCCTGATGGAGTTCCAGCTCGGCATGGCCTGGAGCGGCCTCGGCCACCAGGCGGGTGACGCCTTCGGCGCCTCGCTCGCGCTGGAGACGGTGTTCGCCTTCTTCGTCGAGGCGACGTTCCTCGCGCTCTGGCTGCTCGGCTGGGACCGCTTCAACCGCTGGGTGCACCTGGGCACCCTGTGGGTGGTCACGCTCACCGCCTACCTCTCCGCCTACTGGATCCTGGTCGCCAACGGCTTCCTCAACCACCCCACCGGGCACGCCGAGACGGCCGACGGCCGGCTCGAACTGGCCGACCCGGTGGCGCTGTTCACCAACCCCAACACGCTGGTCGCGTTCGGCCACGTCGTCGCGGGCGCGCTGCTCACCGCCGGGATCTTCCTGGCCGGCGTCAGCGCCTACCACCTGTTCAGGCGCCGCGCCGACGAGCCCGACGGCTTCTTCGCACGCTCGCTGCGGATCGGGATCCACACCGCGCTGCCGGCGCTCTTCGTCACCGTCGCGTTCGGCGGTGTGCAGCTCAACGCCCTCCGCACCTGGCAGCCGGCCAAGCTCGCGACCTTCGAGGGCGACCAGGCCGAACTCGACCGCGTCCAGGCTGAGTTGACCGAACGCTTCGGCCCGGGCGACTACCTGCCGCACGAGGCGCTGACCCGGGGCGCGGGCCTGGTGATGATCTTCGTCTTCGCGCTGCTCCTGCTGCCGCTGCTGGCCAGCGCGCTGCTCGCCTGGTGGCCGTGGGCCGTGCGGCGGCTCCGGATCTGGCACCTGACGCTGATGGCCATGGTGCCGCTGCCCTTCGTCGCCATGATCGCCGGCTGGGTCTTCCGGGAGGCCGGCCGCCAGCCCTGGGTGGTGTACGGGCTGCTGCGCACGGAGGACGCCGTCTCCCAGGTGTCCGCGGGCACCATGCGGCTCTCGCTCGCGGTCTTCGTGCCGCTCTTCGCCCTGCTGCTCGCCGGCAACTGGTGGCTGCTGCTGCGCGCCGCCGGCCGGGGGCCGAGCAGGGAGGACCTCCGGATGTCCTGAGCCGCGCCGAGCCATCACACCGAGGCACACACACCGAGGCACACACACCGACAACGACGGAAGGGAGGACGCCGTGGAGACGCTGGCCGCGCTCGTGCTCGGGGTCTTCGTCGCGGGGTACTTCGTGCTGGGCGGCGCCGACATCGGCCTCGGCATGCTGCTGCCGGCACTCGGCCGCGACCGGTCGGAACGGGGCGCCGTGATCGCCGCCATCGGGCCGCTGTTCATGGCCAACGAGGTCTGGCTGGTCGCCGCGGCCGGGGTCTTCGTCGGCTGCTTCCCGGCCCTGGAGGGGGAGCTGTTCAGCGGGCTGCTGCCGGTGCTCGTGCCGCTGCTGGCCGGCTGGCTGCTGCGGGACGCCGGCCTGTGGTGGCGGCGGGTGTCGGACGCCAGGGCCCTGGACGCGCTGGTGGTCGGCGGCAGTTGGCTGCTGGCCGGGGCCTGGGGCTGGCTGCTCGCCTCGCTGCTGGTCGCCACGGAGGGCGGCGGCTACCCGCCCGCGCCGCCCGCCACCGGCGCGATCACTGCGGCGGGCGCCGCCGCCCTGTTCGCCGCCCACGGCCTGGGGCTGGCCGGCCGCCGCCTCACCGGCGAACCGCTCCGCCGCGCCTGGCAGTTGACCGGCGGCCGGAACGCCGGCTCGACCCGGGTGCTCACCTCGGCGGTGATGGCGGGCCTGCCGCTGCTGGCCGGCTCCCGGCTGCCGCTGGCCGAGCACGCCGCGGGCAGCACCGCGCTGCTCGTCCAACTGCCGCCGATCGTCGCCGTCCTGCCCCTGCTGGTGGCCGCCCAGTACTGGCTGCGCCGGGCCGCCGACCGCCCACCCGTCCGTAGTTCGCACACTTCGCACACTTCGCACAGTTCCAAGGAGAACCTCACATGAGTACCGCCGCCCCGACCACCTCGGACGCCCCACCCTCAGCCCAACCCCCGGACCGGCCGGGCGCGTTCGCCCGGATAGCCGGGTTCTCCTCCCGGCACCGGGCGGTGGCCCTGCTCCTCTGGGTGCTGGTGCTGGTCGGCGTCTGGGCCGGCGCGTCCGCCCTCGGCGACGACTACCGCGAGGACTACGCGCTGCCCGGTACCGACTCGCAGCGCGCCGCCGAGCTGCTGGCCGAGCACGGCTCCGACCAGGCCGGCGACACCCTCAGCGTCGTGCTGCACGACCCGGCCGGGCTGCGGGATCCCGACGCCGAGCGGCGGGTCGCCGCCATGCTGGCCGAGGTCGCCGAACTGCCCAGCGTGGACGGGGTGGTGAGCCCCTACGACGATCCCACGGCGATGTCCGAGGACGGCACGATCGGCTACGCCACCGTCGTCCTCGACGTGCCGTCCGAGCGGATGGAGCTCGCCGACACCGAGGCCGTCCTGGACACCGCGCGCACCGCCCAGGGCGACGGGCTCCAGGTCGAGCTCGGCGGCGACGCGGCCCGCGAGCTCACCGAGGAGAGCGGCGGCGCCGCCGAGGGCATGGGCATCATGGCCGCCCTGGTGATCCTCGTCTTCCTCTTCGGCACCGTCATCGCCGCCGGACTCCCGGTGATCACCGCGGTGTTCGCGGTCGGCTCGGCCGTCGGCCTGGTGGTGCTCGCCTCGCACGCGTTCACCATCGCCGACTACACGCCGTACGTCATGCTGCTGGTCGGCCTCGGCGTCGGCATCGACTACGCGCTGCTGATCTTCGCCCGCTACCGCACCGAGTTGATCGCCGGCGTCACCCCGGAGCGCGCCGCCGCCACCGCGCTCGACGCCGCGGGACGCACCGTGTTCTTCGCCGGCTGCACCGTGGTCGTGGCGCTGCTCGGCATGATGACGCTCGGCCTCGGCTCGCTCCAGGGCACCGCGCTCGCCGTGGCCGTCACCGTGCTGATGACGGTGCTCGCCTCGCTGTCGCTGCTGCCCGCGCTGCTCGGCGTCTTCGGGAAGCGCTTCGCCCGCCAGTTCACCGCCAAGGCCGCCAAGCGCGCCGCGCGCGGCAAGGCCACCGAGGGGCGGACGTGGCGGCGGATCGCCGACGCCGTGCAGCGCCGGCCCGTCGCGGTGCTGCTGGTGGCCGTGGCGGCGCTCGGCGCGCTGGCCACCCCCGCGCTCGGCCTGCGGCTCGGCTTCGCGGACGCCGGCAACGACCCGGCGGCCAACACCAGCCGGCAGGCGTACGACCTGCTCGCCGAGGGCTTCGGGCCGGGCTTCAACGGACCGCTCGTGGTGGTCGTCGACGGCGGCACCGAGGGCGCGACCGCAGCCGGCGCCGCCGCCGTGGAGACGCTGAACGGCACCGCGGGCGTCGCCGGGGCCGTCGGGCCGATCCCGACCGAGGACGGCGCGGTGGCCACCGTGATCGCCTTCCCCGACTCGGCGCCGCAGGACGAGGCGACCGCCGACCTGGTGACCGAGCTGCGCGACGCCGTGCTGCCCGCGCTCGCCGAGAACACCGGGGCCGACTACCTGGTGGGCGGTGCCACGGCGGCCGTCGACGACTACGCGGCCACCGTCGGCGCGCGGATGCCGCTGTTCGTCGGCATCGTGGTCGGCGTCTCCGTGCTGCTGCTGATGGCGGTGTTCCGCTCGGTGCTGATCCCGCTCAAGGCCGCGCTGCTCAACCTGCTCAGCATCGGTGCCGCGCTCGGCGCCATGACCCTGGTCTTCCAGGAGGGCGCGTTCGGCGTCGAGCCGGGCCCGATCGAGGCGTTCATGCCGGTGATGATCTTCGCCATCGCGTTCGGGCTCTCGATGGACTACGAGATCTTCCTGGTGTCCAGGATCCACGAGGAGTGGGTGCGGAGCGGCGACCACCGGGCGGCCGTCCGGGAGGGCCTGGCGCACACCGGTTCGGTGATCACGGCCGCGGGCGCCATCATGATCGTCGTCTTCGGCTCCTTCATGTTCAGCGCCGACCGGATGCTCCAGCAGATGGGCTTCGGCATGGCGGTGGCGATCTTCGTCGACGCGGTGGTGATCAGGTGCCTGATCGTGCCGGCGGCCATGCGGCTGATGGGCCGCGCGGCCTGGTGGCTGCCCGCCGGCCTCGGCCGGGTGCTGCCGCGGGTGCGGCTCGAGGGCCACTGACGCACCGGGCGGCGCGGGCCGCCTCACTCCGCGCGGTGCCGTTCGACACGCTCGCGTAGCTCGTCCCGGCGCCTGCGCGTCCAGGTGCTGCGCGGGTTGATCCGGAGGGCGCGCTCGAAGTCGTCGAGCGCCTGCTCGTCGTGGCCGAGGGCCCGGTGGATCTCGCCGCGCTGCATGAGGGCCCAGGCATAGTCGGGGCTGAGCTCGACGGCGCGGTTGAGGTCCACCAGGGCCCCGTAGTAGCGCTTGAGGAGGCGGAGGGTTTCGCCGCGGTGGGCGAAGACGGAGGCGGAGGCGGGCCGGAGCTCGACGGCGCGGTCGTAGTCCGCCAGCGCCTCGGCGTAACGGCCCGCCACGCGATGGACGTATCCTCGCCGTTCGAGGGCCCGGGCGAAGTCGGGGTCGAGCGCGATGGCGCGGTCGAAGTCCGCGAGGGCCTGGGCCCCGCGACCGGCGCGCCGATGCATCTCGCCGCGCTCGACCAGCGCCCACGGGAGGTTCGGATCGAGTTCGATGGCGCGGTAGAGGTCGGCCAGTGCTTCGTCGTCGTGGCGTAGGGCCCGGTGGGTTTGTCCTCGGCTGCCGAGGGCGTAGGCGCTGTCGGGCTGGAGGTGGAGGGCGTGGTCGAAGTCTGCGAGGGCTTGGTTGTAGCGGCCCGCGAGGCGGTGGATTTCGCCGCGCGCGGTGAGCGCGGCGACGTCGTCCGGGTCGAGCTCGATGGCGCGGTCGAGGTCCGCCAGCGACTCGGTGGCCTCGTCCTCGTGCCGCGAGGCCGGCCCGTCGGGCGCGGCCTCCGTGTCCGCCTCGGCGCGGCGGCCGGAAGTGGGCGCGGGCTGTGTGCCGGCGGTGACGTCGGGGGACGGCGGGGCGGGGGGCTGGCGTTGGCCCCTGTTCACCGTGATCAGGTGGGTGTCCCGGCTGCGCATGTACAGGACCGGGGTGATCCACTCCAGCGTGTCGGGGTGCCAGGAGGAGACGGCGATGCGGGCCAGACGCACCGCCTCGTCTATGCCGCGGTTGTAGGCCAGCGCATGGTAGAAGGCCCGGGAGAACTCCTTGGCGGCGTCGTCGGTGATGGAGAACTGCATCGCGATGACCGACGGGATCCGCCGGACCAGTGTGGCGCCGACGCTGGAGAACACGTCCGTGGCGACCGCGGTGGCGGTGCTGCAACTGTTGAGCACCACCAGGTGCGGCAACGGCTGGGCGGACGTGAGGAGTTCGGCCAGCCGCGGCGCCGGAATCAGTTGGGCCCGGCCCCGGGCGTCGGCGAAGGCGACGAAGCCCTCCCCGCGCGCGGTGTCGAAGCCGCCGTGCCCGATGAAGTGGAACAGGTGGTAGGGCCCGCCCGCCAGCAGGGCGTCCATGAGATCGCTCCACCCCTGGCCCGCCACCCAGTCGAGTTCGACCAGGCCTCGCTTCCGCAGCGGTGCCAGCGCCTCCGTGAGCTGCTCCCGCTCGGTGCCGGCGTCGAGCGCGGCCAGGTTGCCTGGCAGCGCGGTCATGCCGAGGACCCGTAACGGGCCCGCCGTCTCCACCTGCCGCACCGTCTCCGGGGCGTCGACGTACCGCACCAGGGTGCTGCGCCGACACACGTACTCCCCGCGATGGTCGTCGAACAGCAACTCCCAGGGCAGCACCGCGAGCTCGGCCGGCAGGCGCAGCACGATCCGGAAGGGCTCGCCGCGCCGTTCGGCCTCGTTGCGGCTGGCGGCCAGCAGCCCCTGGGCCGGGCCGCCGAGCACCCGTCGGAAGAGCTCGCTGCCGATCCGGCGCAGCGGGCGTTCAAGACCGGAGACCAGCGACCTGACCCGCGCGCTGGAGGCCAGCACGTTGGCCTGGACGGCCTCCAGATCGGCGTTGATCTCCTGGGCGTCGAGCCTGGCGGAGCCGGTGAACTCCCCGGCGGGCGACCGGATCCCGACGCGGAACACCTCGCCGTCCCGTGCCAGCTCGACCACGAAATCCCGCTCACCGGCCACCCGCGCAGGCCTCCCCCCGGCTTCGACGTGTCCGGTCTATCAGAGCAGGTTCGGGTGCGGTGTGAGAAGAGCCGGCCGGTCGTCACGGGCCGCCCGGCCTGGTGGCCGCCCGCCGCTCCCGGTCGAGTGGCGCCGCGGGTGCGACCGGAGGGGCGCTGACGTACCAGGCGGCGTAGGCGGCCTCGACCGCCCTGGGGCTCGGCACCCGGCCGAGCCCCATCGGCCGCGCGGCCCGCCGCATCGCGCCGTGCACCATCTCGACGGTGCGCGGCAGCTGTTCGGCCAACTGCGCCGGCGGGGTGGCCTGCACGAGGTGGGCCTGTCTGATCACGTCGGTGAACACGGACTGGACCCGCTTGTACGCCAGGTAGCGCGGCAGGTCCCTGGCGAGGGCGTCGGCGCTGCCGGGCAGCACCGCGTCCATCACCCTGGCCCAGCGCAGCAGCAGCGCGTGCTCCTGCTTGGGCGGGTAGCGCATCAGATGGAGGTGGGTGGCGAGGTCGTAGAGCGGGTCGCCGATCAGCGCCAGCTCCCAGTCGATGGTCCACATCATGCCGTCCGACTCGGCCACGATGAGGTTGTCGCGGTGCAAATCGCCGTGAAGCAGGCAGAAGGGGCGGTCGGTCAGCCTGGCCGCCTCGCGGGCCAGCGGCCCGTTGGGGGACAGGACGGTGGGCCCGATGCGCAGCGCCGTGAACAGGTCCTGGAGCAGCGGGCGGTGGACGGCGTAGACCCGGCGTCTGGTGAAGCGGATCAGGGTCTGGAGGAACTGGGTGCTCGTGTGCGGACGTAACACCGGTGGACAGCGGTGCGCGAGTGCGAACGCGCTTGGCTGGATTGTGGCCAGCTCGCCGAACAGGTTGACGATCTGGGCTAGTTCGGATCCGGTCAGGGCCGTTCCTGGAGGTCGGATGGCGGACAGCGGCTGTCCCTCGATGTAGCCGTGCACCCGGAGCTCGTCGTCCGCGCCCACCAACTTGTAGACGGGCGCGATGCGTTGCATGCCGAGGAGGGCGAGCTCGATGAGCACGTCCTCCTCGTTGACGAAGCAGCGCGGGTCAAAACGGGTGACACCGGGACGAGTTCGGCCGGTCTTGAGCCGACCGAGCGCCGCGAGTTCGCCCTCCGCCTCCACGACCTCCCAGTCGCGGTGGTTTCCGCGAAGGGTGGGCCGTGGCAGCGGTTGGCTCATGATGTGCTTCCCCCGGGAGCCGTTGGTACGAGTGACAGCACGGTACGCCCCGATCAGTGCGGCTGCCGATGGCTCAAAAAGACCTGCTTCAGCCCAGTGTCGGGGTGATCAACGCCGTCAACACCTGCTCGAGCGAGGTCACCACGTGCTCTGCTCCGGCCACCCGGAAGTCCTCGCCGCCCGCCTGGCTGGTGGCGTAGCCGAGGAACGGCACGCCGGCGGCTCGCGCGGCGGCCAGGTCGGCGATGCTGTCGCCGATCATCAGGGCGTTTCCGGGCGCGGTTCTGGTCGAGGCCAGAGCGCGCAGCAACGAGTCGGGGTGCGGCTTGAGTCTGGTGACGTCCCGGGTGCGGCCGTGTACCCGACCGCCGATGTATCCCGAGAGCTTGTGCTGGTTGAGGTAGTGCTCGGCGGCCAGCGGCGAGTTGTTGGTGGCGATCGCCACCTGCCGGCCGCGGGTGGACAGGGCCGCTATCAGGGCCGCCGCGTAGGGAGTTGGCTGGGCCGAGGCGGCTGCGGTGACCTCCTCACGGGTGAGCGCCGCCTCCAGACGCTGTACGACTCCGAGGCCGGGGCGCTGCCCGGCGATCCCCCGCAGCACGTGGTGCGGGTCGGCCGAGTCCCGTAAGTCGGCGGTCAGCAGCGCCGACAGGGCCAACTCGGTGGCGAGCTCGCGCAGCCGCCTGGCGATCGACTCCGCGGAGCGGACGGCGAACAGGCGACACACCGGACCGTCGAAGTCGAAGAGAACACAGTGAGCGTTACTGATGAGTCCCCTCATCTAACCGAGTGTGAGCGGTTGTGCAAGCGTTGACCAGAGGGACTCGAACCACTGCTGTGACTCTTCAACAAACGCGGTGTCCGAGGAGGACCTGAAAACCTTCGAGTTGAGGCCCAGGACGTCGTAGATCTCCATCTGCTGCTCCTCGTACTCCACCACCCTGGGCACCACCTGGTAGTAGGCGCTGAGCACCTCGGTGCCGTTGAGCAGATAGAGCTTCTGGACGGGAGTGATGGGCACGGCCCTGATCTCGACGTTGACCTTGGGGACGAGCCGCATCTCGCCGAGCGAGGTCAGCTGGTGGCGCAGCGAGGTGGAGAAGGTCCTGGTGATCTGCCGCAGCCGTGCCAGGGGGCGGCGGTCCGAGGGGTCGGAGACCAGCCGGGGGTAGGCGAGCGGCGCGTCCGGGTTGGGCAGCAGCACCCGGATGGAGATCGAGCGGGGCGTCAGCTCGCCGGCCGAGATGGCGATCAGCGGGCCGGCGAGCGCCGAGTTCAGGGTCTCGGTGGTGAGACAGAACGCGTCGATCGAGATGTCCTCGGCGTGGAAGGCGACGGCGATCCGGTCGGCCACCTCGGCGCTGGCCGGCCGTGGGCTGTCCCGGCTCGGCGCGGCCACCAGGGCCGGCGCGCCGCGCCCCCGGGTACTGACGTACCCCTCCCGCTCCAGGATGGCCAGTGCCTGGCGCACGGTGGTCCGGTTGGTGCCGAACTCCTCCACCAGCGCCCGTTGGGTGGGCAGCCGGGCGTTCTGTCGCAGCTCCCCCTTGCGTATCCGGTCACGCAGCACCCCCGCCAGGTGGTCGGGAGAGAGCAGGTCACCGGGGTGTTCCGGGGCATCGCTGTCCGGGGCGATCTCCTGACTCACGCCGTCACCATACAACTTTCGGCCAGATCCGGAAGGTTGATAAGAGGACGTTTCTAGTTGGCCGCCAACTGGGGAAAACAAGCGTATAGTTGGCGTACAACTTAGACAACTTCCGGGAAGTTCTCCCGGGTTGACGTGATGTGAGGAGAGGTCACGATGGTTTCGACGATCGCCTTGGCTGCCCTCGGCATCGCGGTGGAGCGGGCAGTCGACATCCAGTGGGGTCTGCCGGGGCTGATCGGCCTGCTGATCCTGCGGACAGGGCTGCGCAAGCGCAATTTCACCTGCGCATGCGTGGGCACGACGGTGCTGGTGACATTGGTCGTGGTAGCGGTCTGACGACGGTGCGGACCGCGTAGCGAATCAGAAGGTGTCCGGGCACCAAGGGCGTCGGCCCGTGCGGAAGAGCGAGTCCGCGCGGTCCGGCGCTCCCGTCGTTTCCACGTCCAGCAGGCCGGCGTCGGCCAGCCGCGCCGCAGAGGCGTCGCCCAGGTAAAGGCTCGACAACACGCATGTGTCCAGCGTCAGATCGGCGCTCCTGGTGGTCGGCTCACAGCTCGCCCCGGCCTCCGAGACATCCAACAAGTAGCGCCCGTCGGACAGCCCCAGGGGGTCGTGGATGTCCAGCACGAGCGCTCCGGTGGCCGAGTAACGACGTGCGGTGAGCATCGCCGGCACGTCGAGCGGCCTGATCCACAGCAGGTCCGACTCGCCGGTGATCGCGGCGGCGCGGGCGTTCGGCAGCAGCAGCGGCAGCAGCGAGTCCGGGTCGTGCTCGTCGGCGCGCAGCTCGGTCACCCAGTCCAGGGAGAGCAGGAACCGCCACAGCGCCCGCTCGGCGCCGGGCGTCGCGGTGTACAGCTTGCGGACCTTGGCGACGTTGGCGGGCTGGCCGTCCTTCCAGGCGTCCTGGACGTCGAAGACGACGACGCCCTGCGCCACCCCCTCCGGATCCCGGAACAGCGCGTAGAAGGGCTCCTTCCAACCGTCCGGCTCCCAGCGCAGCTCACCGGTCTGCCGCTCCCAGAACGTCGAGTTGAGGTCGACGGCGCCGGCCCTGGTGCGCCGGAACCGGTCGTGCACCCCTGGACCCTCCTTGCGGATCTCCGCCCCGTCGACGAACGCCACGGTGCCCTCGGCCTCGGGCAGCGTCCAGCGCGCGTCGAGACCGGCTCGCGGCTTGTCCACCCGGCGGTCGGTGAGCACGGCCGCCGGGCCGAAGCCGTACCGGCCGTAGATCCGGTACTCGGCGGCGGCGAGCGTGGCCACCACGTCGCCGCGCTCCTTGGCGGCGGCCAGGTCGGCGCCCATCATCCGGGTCAGCAGCCCGCGCCGCCGGTGCGTCGCCGTCACGGTCACGCCGGACACGGCGTCGGCCGCGACCACGGTGCCGCCCGGCACCGTCAGCTCCTGGGCGAAGCTGCGGAAGGTGGCCACGCAGCGGTCGCCGTCGAAGGCGCCCTGGGCCCGCGACATGTCGCTCCGCGCCCGCCGCTCCGCCAGGTTCTCCGCGCTCGGCGGCTCCGAGGTCAGGAAGCCGGTGTAGACGGCGCGGAACCACGCGTCCTGGTCGGCGGCACTGTCGGCGACGTCGCGAATCTCAAGGCCCATGCGGCCGAGGCTACGTCCCGCCGCAGACCCCTGGCCAAGGGTTTTCCCCTGGTACGTCCCCCACGGCGCGCGCCCCGCAGGTACCGATCCGTTCACAGGTCTGTCGCGGTACCGGTCCAAGATCGCCGCCCCGACGCCGAAACGGCTAGGCTGCCTGGTGGGTCTGCCCGTGACCGTGGCTACTCGGTGCCGAAAACGGCTGCCGCGATCACGACCGGCCCGGAGGCACTTACGGTGGCTTGACATACGAGGCCGCAGGATGAGTAACGCCTCCCGCACGGACCCCGCCGATTCCCCTCGGGCGGGGTCCGTGCTCTTCTCTCCACCTACACTGGGTCGGGTGGCGAGCACCGACTGGCAGACCGATCTGCGCAACCGCGGATACCGGCTGACCCCGCAGCGGCAGCTGGTGCTGGAGGCTGTCGACAGACTGGAGCACTCGACGCCCGAGGACATCCTCACCGAGGTGCGTCGCACCGCGGGTGGCGTGAACATCTCGACGGTCTACCGGACCCTGGAGCTCCTGGAGGAGCTCGGTCTGGTCTCCCACACCCACCTCGGCCACGGCGCCCCCACCTACCACCTCGCCGAGCGGCACCACCACATGCACCTGATGTGCCGGGACTGCGAGAAGGTCGTCGAGGCGGACGTCGACCTCGCGGCCCCCTTCGCGGCCCGGCTGCGCGAGCGGTTCGGCTTCGACACCGACATGAAGCACTTCGCGATCTTCGGCCGCTGCCGGGAGTGCCAGGCCCGCAACGGCTAGCTCGGCGCGAACCGCCGTACGCTGGAGGCATGTCGTCGTATGCCAGCCCGCTGCTGTCCCTGCCAGGTGCCGTGCCCGCCGAGGGGCCCGACGCGGGGGTGGCCGCCCACTACGGGGATCTGTTCCGCGAGCAGCGCTCGCTCGCCAGGGGCGAGGGGTTCGTCGACCTCTCGCACCGTGACGTCGTCACCGTCGCCGGCCAGGACCGGCTCGCCTGGCTCCACCTGCTGATCACCCAGCACGTCACCGAGCTCCAGCCGGGGCACGCCACCGAGGCGCTGATCCTCGACGCCAACGGCCGCATCGAGCACGCGCTCTACCTGGTGGACGACGGCGAGACGGTCTGGCTGCACACCGAGCCCGGCGCCGCCCCCGCCCTGGTCGGCTACCTGGAGAGCATGAAGTTCTTCTACCGGGTCGAGGTCGCCGACCGCACCGCCGACTTCGCCGTGGTCTGGCTGCCGGCCGGCTCCATCGCCGTCGCCCCGCCCGGCGTGGTGGCGCGGGAGGTCGCGCACGGGCGCGAGCTGTTCCTGCCGCGCGCCTCCCTCGCCGGCTTCGCCGACCAGGTCGGTTCGCCGGCCGGCGCGCTGGCCCTGGAGGCGCTGCGCGTCGAGGCGCACCGGCCGCGGCTCGGCCGGGAGACCGACCACCGCACCATCCCGCACGAGCTCGGCTGGCTGGAGACGGCGGTGCACCTGCACAAGGGCTGCTACCGGGGCCAGGAGACGGTGGCCAGGGTGCAGAACCTGGGCCGCCCGCCGCGCCGCCTGGTCTTCCTGCACCTGGACGGCAGCGAGGTCACCATCCCCGAGCACGGCGACCCGGTCCGGCTCGCCGCCGACGGGCCGGAGGGCCGTCAGCTCGGCTTCGTCACCACCTCGGCCCGCCACCACGAGCTGGGCCCGATCGCGCTCGCCCTGGTCAAGCGGAACGTGCCGATCGACGCCGAACTGCTGGCCGGCTCCACGCCGGCGGCCCAGGAAGTCGTCGTCGAGCCGTGACGCTCCGCTGGGCTCAGACCTCGAGAAGCACGGTGAACGGGCCGTCGTTGGTGAGGGAGACCCGCATCTTCGCGCCGAACCTGCCGGTGGCCACGGTCGCGCCGAGCGCCCGCAGTTCGGCCACCACCGCGTCCACCAGCGGCTCCGCGAGCTCGCCGGGCGCGGCCGCCTGCCAGGTCGGGCGGCGCCCCTTGCGGGCGTCACCGTAGAGGGTGAACTGCGACACCACCAGCAGCGGCGCCCCCACGTCAGAGCAGGACTTCTCGCCCTCCAGCACCCGCAGCGTCCACAGCTTGCGGGCCAGCCTGGCCGCCGTCTCCGCGGTGTCCGTGTGCGTGGCGCCGACCAGCACGCACAGACCCTCGCCCACGATCTCCCCGACCGTCTCGCCGGCCACCTCGACGGCCGCGCCATCGACCCGTTGCACCACCGCTCGCATGCCGCCCATCATGCCGGAACGTTCCCTCAACGGGCGCCGTGAGCCGGAGCCATCCAGATGGGTGCCAAAGCGCTGCGCACGATGGGTACACAGTGACACGATGCGTGCCACGGGGTACGTACCGCGCGCCACCGCACCGAACCGGGGATGAGGGGACAAAACCGCATGATCACACCGGGAGCCCTGTGGCGTGACGTCCAGCCCGATCTACGGGCACTGTCGCTGGCCGAGCTGCGCGAACTGCGCCGCTCCGCACAGCGCGAGGAGGCCGATCTCAGCTTCGTCCGCCGGCTGTTGCAGGGGCGGATCGACATCCTGGAGGCGGAACGCCGCCGCCGGATCGTCCCCGAGGCCGGACTGCTCGACCAGCTGCCGCGGATCCTCGCGGACGGCCCGTCGCGGCATCGCTCCTCCGCCCGCCATGTGACGCTCTCCACACCCGCGAGCGAGGAGTACCGGCGGCTGGCCGAGGAGATGCTCGGCGAGGTCGAGCTCTCCAACCTCGGCGGGCTCAGCGACGAGGTGCTGCACAACGCCCTGGCCCGGCTGGCCCGTTGGGAGGCCGAGGTGTCCCGCAGACGCCAGGCGCTGCACCGCACGGCGGACGGCTGCGGCTCCGAGATCGCCCGCCGGTACCGTGAGGGTGAGGCCCAGGTCGACGACCTGCTCGCCTAGCGCCACCGCGCCACCGCACCACCGCACGACCCCGAGAAAGGCCCCCGCATGCCGCCGTCCGACATAGCCGACACCGTCGACGCCCCCGTACTCGCGGAGGTGGTCCGCTCCGGCCTGGTGGAGGGCAGGCACCGCGGCTCGCTGGTGGTCCTGGCCGCCGACGGCACCGTCGAGCTGGCCCTCGGCGACGTCACCGGGCCCTGCTACCCCCGGTCGAGCAGCAAGCCGATGCAGGCCGTCGCCGTGCTGCGGGCCGGCGTCGAGCTCGCCGACGAGCGGCTGGCGATCGCCGCCGCCAGCCACGCCGGCGAGCCCTTCCACCAGGAGTTGGTGCGGGCGCTGCTGGCCGAGCACGGCCTCACCGAGGACGCGCTGCGCTGCCCGCCGGACGGCCCGGAGCGGACCAGGGTCGCCATGAACTGCTCGGGCAAGCACACCGCCATGCTCGCCGCCTGCGTCGCCCGCGGCTGGCCCGTCGCGTCCTACCTGGACCCCGACCACCCGCTGCAGCGGCTGATCGCCGAGACCGTCGAGGAGACCACGGGGGAGCCGGTGGCGCACACCGCCGTGGACGGCTGCGGCGCGCCGCTGCTCGCGTTCTCGCTGACCGGCCTGGCCCGCGCCTTCCGCGCCTTCGTGCTCGCCGCGCCCGGCACCCCGCGGCGCCGGGTGGCGGACGCGATGCGCGCCCACCCCGAGTACGTCGCCGGCACCGGGCGGCTCGACACCCTGGTGATGCGCGGGCTGCCTGGCGCGCTCTCCAAGATGGGCGCCGAGGGCGTGCACGCGCTCGCCCTGCCGGACGGCCGGGCCGTCGCGCTCAAGATCGAGGACGGTGCCGCCAGGGCCCGCGGCCCGGTGCTGGCCGCCGCGCTGCGCCGGCTCGGCGTCGACGCCACCGCGGTGCCGGCCGAGCCGGTACTCGGCGGTGGCGCCCGGGTCGGCGAGGTCCGCGCGGTGCTGTGATCCCCGTCTCCCTGGCAGGATGGCGCGGACACCGGAGTGACCGGAGCGAAGGGAGCGCGTGCATGGATCTCGGCCTCGCCGATCGGGTCTACGTGGTGACGGGTGGCAGCAAGGGCCTCGGCTACGCCACCGCCGAGGCGCTGGTGGCCGACGGCGCCAGAGTGGTGCTGGCCGCCAGGGACCAGGAGAACGTGACGGCCGCCGTCGACCGGCTCGGGCCGGCCGTCGCCGCGGGCGAGGTCGCGGACCTGGCCGACGCCTCGGCGGCCGAGCGGCTCGTCGCGCTGGCGCACGACCGGTTCGGCCGGCTCGACGGCGCGCTGATCTCGGTCGGCGGCCCACCGGCCGGCACCGCGGCCAGCGCCACCGACGAGCAGTGGCGGGCGGCGTTCGAGACGGTCTTCCTCGGCGCGGTGCGCGGGGCGCGCACCGTGGCCAGGCGGCTCGCCGAGGACGAGGGGGGCGGCGCCGTCGGGCTTGTGCTCTCCACCTCGGTGCGGTCGCCGATCGCCGGCCTCGGCATCTCCAACGGGCTGCGGCCCGGCCTCGCCATGGTCGCCAAGGACCTGGCCGACGAGTTCGGCCCCCGCGCGGTGCGGGTCTTCGGGCTGCTGCCCGGGCGCATCGCCACCGACCGGATGCGCGACCTGGACGCGGCCTTCGGCCCGGCGGCCAGGGAGCGCGCGGTGGCCGCCATCCCGCTGGCCCGCTACGGCGAGCCGGCCGAGTTCGGCAGGACCGCCGCCTTCCTGCTCTCCCCGGCGGCCGGCTACGTCACCGGCTCGATCATCCCCGTCGACGGCGGCGCGCTGCGCACGCTCTAGCCGGGGCCTCCCGCCGCGAGCTCGCCGGTCATCAGCAGCTCGGCAATCGTCTCCCGCAGCCGATCGGTGGCGCGGACCACCTCCTCGTGCGCCCGCGCCTTCTCGTCGAGCGCGGTCAGCGTCGTCACGATGGCCCGCTGTTCTGGCGCCGACGGGAGGGGGACCGGCAGCTCGCCGAGCGCCCTGATCGCGATGGACGGGATGGTGGATTTCGTGGTGCGCGTCCCGATCCACTCCCCAGTGGTGCGCAGGCTCAGGAAGTGCAGCAGATAGGGCGGGTGGACCTCGGGAGTGGGCCGGATCCTGACCAGTTGGGTGTTGTAGAGCCAGCCCCGCTCCGCCTCGCCGATCAGTGCGAAGCGCCCCACAGTCCCGGTGCGGGTGCAGACGATGTCCCCGCTCCGCAGCTCGTACTGACCGAGCCTTGCGGCCATCTCGTGCGACACACGGCGGATGGCGGCGGGGGAGACCGCGCGGCGGTGGAGGTCCGCTGGTCGCACGACGGGAACGTCGCCCTCTTCGGCCGGCCGGGGCGTGATCCCGCTGCGCAGCTCACAGACGGCGCCGAGCGGTACGCGCCGCCAGCCGGCGGGCAGCCCGCTCATCGCCCGTACCCCTTCAGCAGCCGCGCCACGGCGCGGTCCGCCGCTGCTGCGGCGGCGTCGAGCCGCGACAACTCGTCGACGTGGTCCGCCAGTTCCTCGAACGTCGGCCGAGACGGCCAGGCCGGCGCCGATGTGTACAGGGCGGGGCTGAGGTCGTGGTCGTGGTCGCGGATCTCGTCGAGCGTGGCCACCCTGCTCGGGACCGCCCCTCCGGGACGCCGCCCGGCCCGCCAGGAGCGGTGGGCGTCGACGATCGCCGAGACATCGACTTCGGAGAGCGCGCGCTCGGTTCTGGAGACCATGCGGCCGAGGCGCGTGGCGTCGACGAACAGCACCTCGCCTCGGTGCTCCTCCTCGCCGGCCCGGAGCAGCCAGGCGGTGACGACGACGTCCGTGGTGGGGAAGAGACGTGGCGGCAGGGCGATCAGGCATTCCACGGCTCCCGCCGCCACCATTGCCGCGCGGATGGCACGTTCCTTGCCGTTGCGGGACGAGGCGGCGCTGGCCGGCATGATGACCGCCGCCCGCCCGCCGGGCGTCAGCGAGGCGTGGATGTACTGGAGCCAGTCGAAATTGGCGTTGTTGGCCGGCGGGTCCCCGAAGCGCCAGTACGCCCGCGGCTCTCCGACCTCGGGCACCCGGGCGTTGAACGGCGGATTGGCCAGGATCACGTCGACCTGGTCGGCGAACTCCGGGGTTCCGCCGGCCGGTGCCTCGCCACCAGGTCGCAGATCCGCCGAGAGCCCGTGGAGGGCGGTGTTCAGTTGGGCGAGGCGCAGGCTCTGCGAGGTGGACGTCGCGCCGCTCAACTGAACGGCGCCGAACGAATCGGCGGCGGCGACCAGGAAGCCGCCCGAACCACAAGCGGGGTCGCGGACCGACTCCGTCCCGGGGCCGATGTCGGTCAGCTCCGCGAAGGCGGTCACGAGGGAGCGTGGCGTGTAGTACTCGGCCGTCTCGCGAGGGGGATCGGCCAACGCCTTCTGAAGCAGCAGGCCTTCGGCCAGCGGCTTCAGGTCACCGACCCTTGCGCTCTCCTCGTCGACGGAGAGGATGAGGTCGGCCACGCCCGACGCCTTGGGCTGCCATCTCGGGTGCGGGGTGCCCGAGGGCAGGGCTTGTCGGCTCGCGTCGATCACCTGGCTGATAGGCACTCTCGCACGGTCGCGTGCCGTGGCCACCAATTCGGCCCAGGTGTCCGGCAGTACCGCTCGCACGAGCAGCAAGGTCAGCAGCAGGTCGACGAGTTCGACGCGGCTCAGCGAGGGATCGAGGCGCGTCCCTCGGGTGATGAGGCGTGCCACGGTCATCTCGGCCGCGGCTTCCCGAGCCGCCTCCGGCAGGCCGAGCGCCGCCCGGAACCGCCCGCCGTAGCTGGCGCCCGGCGCCTCGCCCTCGGTCCGCGCGTTCGCCGGGATGGTGCGTCCGTCCAGCCACGCGGCGATCTCGCGGGCGGCGAAGCGCTCGACGCCGTCGCCACCCCGTGGCGTCGGGTAGTCGGAGTGCCGCCGCTCCCACTGCGTGATCGCCGGGCGGCTGACGCCGACCAGCCTGGCGATCTCGGCGCGTGACACCAACCGCGCGTCGTTCATGCGGTGCTCCCGGGCTCAGAAGCGCGGCGCGCGGCCGCCGGTGCGGATGGACGCGCGATGGCCGAGCACGGTGGGAAACCGGTCGAGCACCTGGATCTCCTTGGCGGTGACGGGACTGATGTGGGCGAGTACCTGGTAGATCGTCGTGTGGGCGGCGGGCAGGTCATGCTCGTGGATCGGCTCGTGGTGCATCACACGGTTGCGCAGCTTGCGCAGCGAGTCGAGATGCTGGTGCAACGTGTCGCGGCGCCCGGAGTAGTGAGGGAAGGCCCGATGGAGGATCGGCACCCACAGGTGTCGGTCGTACTGGCCGCCGCGCCCGCCCTTGCTGAGCAGCGAGACCCAGAAACCGAAGTTCAGCTGGGCCACGACGCGGTCGGGGGCGACCGGCCTGCCGTGCTGGTGCCGGTGTCGGTCCTCGGCCCGGCACTTCTGGAGCGCGTCCCGCACGATGCGCTTGCCACCCTCGTTGAGTTGCGCGACCCGCCACCAGTCGGTTCGTCCGAAGCCGTCACGTAACTGATGGTGCAGAGCGTTTCTGAGGGTGATCTCAAGGCAGTGCAGCGGCCCGTAGAGGGCGGCCGAGGCCTCCACATTCCACCAGTAGAGCCTGACGGCCTGCTCGGCGTCGCCCGCCGCGGTGCGCAGATAGGGAGCCAGCCGAGGAGCGGAGAAGGCGGTCGTCATCCACTCCGGCATCGTCGAGATGGTCACTCACGCCCCCAGGACAGTGTGCGGCCGCCGTGGTACGGTCGCGAGGTGAGCCTCAGGTCCGCCTCTGCTTGATATGCCGCCTGAGGCAGGTGCTTGCGCCCCTGGCCACCGCGATTGTGGCCAGGGGCGTACTGCTGTCCCATGTCGACCATGGCCGCCGCAGTGAGCAAGACCATAGACCTGTGGCCCGCCGCGATGCAACTGCATCGTCGTGCGGGCCGTTTTGTTAATGGCTTCTCTAGCGGAAGAAGGCGATGCCGTCGTCCGGGAGGTCCTTGAGGTCGGCGACCCACTCCCGGGGGTCCACCGCCTTCTTCAGCTGCGCCGACATGTAGGGGCGCAGCGGGGACTCCGGGGTGGCCTTCTTCTCGCCGACCCACATCAGGTCGCCGTTGACATAGCCGTAGAGGCGCTTGCCGCCGGAGTACGCGGGGGACTCGGGGGTGCGGGCCACGGCGTCGGTGGCGAGGTCGATCTGCGGCTTGCCCTGGGCCAGTTCGCCGTACCAGATCTCGGCGACGCCCTGGTCGCGGATCATCACGATCTCGATCTGCCGGTCCCTGACGCGCCAGTAGCCGTGCTCCGACTCCAGGGGGCCGAGCCGGTTGCCCTCGTCGTCCAGCCGCCACGTGTGGGAGACGTACTCGACGAAGTCACGACCGTCATGAGAGAAGCTGGCCTGCTGGCCGAAGTTGCACGCACCGGCGTGGGTGCCCTCCTGCCCTTCGCCGGCCGGGTGGTCGAAGCCCTCCGCCACTCCGGCGCCCTGCCAGGTGCCGAGCAGGAAGGCGAGCGGGACGAGCGAGGGATGGAGGTCCGCGGGGATCTCGATCATCGGCTCAGCGCTGGCCCTGGTAGAGCTTCTTCACGACGAGGCCGGCGAAGGCCGCGGAACCCACGACGACCAGCGCCATCAGGGTGATGAAGAATGCCTCGAGCACGGGCCCTCCTTGGACCGGTCGTTACCTTGCACCGTGAGTCTAGTGGCCGCCTTCGGGTAAGGCTCAGTGAGGGTAGGCCGAGTGGGGCTCGCCGCTTGCATGCGCCCTTGACCGTTTTGTGATCACTGCGGATGAACGCATTTGAGCCTTCGCGCGTCTAAGGGCGTGGAAAGGATGTGATCATGAATTGTCCGAACTGTGGCGGGACGATGCACCAGGGCCCACAGGGTGACTGGGTCTGCGGGATTTGTGGCACGTCCCGTTAGTTCCGCCGCATCGTAGCCGAGCTACGGTGACGGCATGGCTGAGAAACTGGTGATCAAGGTGACGGCCGGTGCCGACGCCCCTGAGCGTTGTTCGCAGGCCTTCACGGTAGCGGCGGTGGCCGCCGCCAGCGGGATCGAGGTCTCGCTGTGGCTGACCGGGGAGTCCGCGTGGTTCGCGCTCCCCGGGCGTGCGGAGGAGTTCGAGCTGCCGCACGCGGCGCCGTTGGCCGAGCTGATCGCCGGTATCCAATCGGGGGGGCGGATCACTCTGTGCACGCAGTGCGCCGCCCGCAGGGGGATCAAGGAGGAGGATGTGCTCGACGGGGTGCGGATCGCCGGCGCTCAGGTGTTCGTGAGCGAGATCATGCCGGATGGTGTGCGAGCCCTCGTCTACTGACACCTACGTGCACTGAAGCTGCGTGGAGAATCGTCGACGAGCCTTCACGGACAGGGGGACTGTCCGTCGTCAACGGGGGAGAAAACGGAGGCCGCGGCCCGAGCCGGGCGCGGCCTCCGTGGTGCTTTCCGGTGGGGTGCCGTCCGTCAGACGGCGATGACCACCTCGGTCAGGCCGCCCTGCTGGGCGACCACCGTGCGGTCCGCCGTGGCGCCAGGCACCAGGGCGCGCACCGTCCAGGTGCCCTCCGCCGCGTAGAAGCGGAACTGGCCGGTCGCCGAGGTCGGCACCTCGGCGGTGAACTCGCCACCGCCGTCCAGCAGCCGGACATAGCCGGTCACCGGCTCGCCGTCCCGGGTGACCGAACCCTGGATGGTCGTCTCACCGGCCTTGATCCCGGCGGCGTCGGGGCCGCCCGTCTTCGCTCCGCACATCGCTGTCCCTCCCTTACTTGGCCGGGCCGGTCTCGACCGGCACGCCGACCAGCGAGCCGTACTCGGTCCAGGAGCCGTCGTAGTTCTTGACGTTCGGCACGCCCAGCAGCTCGTGCAGCACGAACCAGGTGTGCGCCGACCGCTCGCCGATCCTGCAGTACGCGATGGTGTCCTGGCCCAGGTCCACGCCCTCGCCCTGGTACAGCTCCGTCAGCTCGTCCTCGGAGCGGAAGGTGCCGTCGTCGTTGGCCGACTTCGACCACGGGATGTTCCGCGCGGACGGGATGTGCCCGGCCACCTGGGACTGCTCCTGCGGCAGGTGGGCGGGGGCCAGCAGCTTGCCGACGAACTCGTCGGGGGAGCGGACGTCGACCAGGTTCTTGTTCCCGATGGCCGCCACCACCTCGTCGCGGAAGGCGCGGATCGAGGTGTCCTGCTCCGTGGCCCGGTACTCGGTGGCCGCCCGGCTCGGCACCTCGTCGACCAGCTCGCGGGCGTCCAGCTCCCACTTCTTGCGGCCGCCGTCCAGCAGGCGGACGTCCTCGTGGCCGTAGAGCTTGAAGTACCAGTAGGCGTAGGCCGCGAACCAGTTGTTGTTGCCGCCGTAGAGGACCACGGTGTCGTCGTTGGCGATGCCCCTGGCCGAGAGCAGCGCCTCGAAACCGGCCTGGTCGACGAAGTCGCGCCTGACCGGGTCCTGGAGGTCCTGCCGCCAGTCGATCCGGACCGCGTTCCTGATGTGGTTCTTCTCGTAGGCGGAGGTGTCCTCGTCCACCTCCACGAGCACCACCTTCGCGTCGTCGATGTGCTCCTGCACCCAGTCGGCGTCCACCAGGACGTCACTGCGGCTCATGCTGTTCTCCTTCGGCGATCTGCGGGGACCTGCGGGATCTGGGTGATCTGCGGTGGGATGGCGCCCCTGGGAGCACGGGTGGCACCCGGGCGCGGGACGCGGGAGAGCGCGCAGCGCGGCGACGCCGCGCGGAAGGGGTGGCCGTCAGCCGACGTGGCGACAGAGCATGGCGGCGACGCGGCAGAGGTCGACCGCCCGTCGCTTCGTGAGGCCCCCGGCCGGGGTGCCCGCAGCCTGTCGCGTCATGGGGGCGATCGTAACCGGTCGGATGCCGCTTATGTCAGGGCCGTTCCGGATGCTGAGACGTAGGTGACTGCGATGTGGGACGGCCGGTGTTTCGCGGGTTTCCGGCCCCCGGTGCCGGGCGTCAGCCCAGGGTCACGTTCGAGCCGCTGATCGTGACCCGTACGCCCTCCTCGGTGGGCTCCACGGTGTCCAGGTTCACCCCGTCGGGCAGCCCCGTGATGGTGCGCCCGGTGTCCAGCTGCTCGCGGATCGCGCCCTGGATCTCGGCCCCGCCGACGTCGGGTATGTCGTCCTCGTTCACCTGGAGCCGCACCGCGTCGTCCTCGAGCACCAGCTCGCCAGGCACCTCGCCGACGTCCACGGTCTGCCCGAACGCGGTGGCCTGGAGGGTCAGCAGGAGCCGGCCGTCGCCCGTGTAACCGAACTCGACGCCGAACCCGCTGTCGCTGACCGCGAGCAGCTCCCCGTAGGCCCGGGTCATCTCCTCGTAGGAGATCAGGCCGTCGCCGTCGGCCCGCTCGGCCGTGGCCCCCGAGAAGTCGCCGGCTATCTCGACGTCGCGCAGGTCGGCGGAGAGCTCCGAGATGGTCAGCGCCTGGCCGTCGACCTCGGCCTCGTAGTCGTCGAGGCCGAGCGTCACGTGGTTCAGGTGGCGGCCGAGCGCCTGGGTGAGGAAGGGGAAACCGTTGATGGTCACGCTCGGCTCCGACGTGAGCCCCAGGCTGGTCCTGGCCTGGGAGGCGACCTCGCTCTGCGCGAAGCGGACCGCCACCCGGTCGGCGATGACGGCGAGCACGGCGAGCACGCCGAGCACGATCAGACTTATCCGCAGTGCGCGCATCGGGTCTGTTCCCCCAGGGTCATTCAGGACACGTGGACACGTTGTCGGGTGCTCACGTGGTCAGGCGTGGTCGCACGTGGTCGTCGGTGCGAGGTGCCGCGAGCGTAACGCGCGCGAACGCCCCACCGGGGGGTGGGTCGGGGCTTGCAGCACGCCCGTTACACGGGCACCGGGGCACCGGGGCCCCGGACCCCGCGCCGCCCGGGCCCGCCGTCACAGCAGCGCGAGCGACAGCAGGTAGGCGCCGGGTGCCGCCGCGGTGAGGGGGAGCGCGACGCCCGCCGTGAAGTGCACGAAGCGGGAGGGGAAGTCGTAACTGGCCACCCGCAGACCGATCAGCGCCGCGACGCCGCCGGCCGCCGCGAACGCGATCGCGTCGGGGCCGAGGTCCGTCAACGGCTCCGCGATCGCCCCCGCGCCGGCCGCCGCGCCCAGCGCCAGCACCGGCCAGACGAACGGCAACCGCAACGCCGCGAACCAGGTCGCGGCCGCGACCCCGCACATCGTCACCGTCACCGCGTCGCCCGAGATCGAGGTGGCGGCCAGATAGCCGGTGGCCACGCCGGTGAGCAGGGTGGCCGCGGCGGTCGCGGTCAGCGAGTCGAGCCGCTCGTCCGCCGAGCCGTGGTGCCGCAGCTGGAGCACCAGCACCAGCAGGAACCACACGCCGAGCACCGCGAGCAGCGCCTCCGGCTCCTGGCCCTCGTCCACCACGAGCAGCAGCGCCGCGTCGGCCGCCAGGCCACCGGCGAAGGCCAGGACGATGCCCTGCCGCGCCGGCCACATGCCGTTCAGCCGGAACCAGCCGGCCGCCGTCACCGCCTGGAGCACCACCAGCGCGGGCAGCAGCGCCCACCGGTCGAGCGGCGCGGTGGCCGCGAAGATCGCGGCCAGTGCCATGGTCAGCAGCGCCGGCTGGACGCCCGGGCTGATGATCGGCGACCGCGCCCGGTGCCGCCCGGCCGCCCGCGCCTCGCCGTCCTGCCCGTCCTGACCGTCCTGACCGCCCTGGCCGTCCTGCCCGGTGGGCACGTTCACCACAGCGTTCACCTCTGTCACATCCGCCTCATGAGTTCTGGGCCGGTTCGGCTTCACCGGGCGCCGCCCGCGAAGGGCGGCAGCACCTCGACCGTGCCGCCCTCGGGCAACGGGACCGTGTCGTGGTCGCGCGAGCCCACCTGCTCGCCGTTCACCAGGAAGGAGCAGCGCCCGAGAACCCGGGCGAAGTCCGGCCGGTCGGCGTGCCGGCCCCTCGCCGCCTCCAGCGCCCCGGCGAGCGTGCCGGCCTCGTACGCCTCCTCCGCCGTTCCGGCCGCGGCCTTCGCCGCCGCCCAGTAACGGATCGTGCCGCTCGCCATCCGGCCTCTCCTCCCTCTCCGCTGTCCCGCGTCCTACCGCGCACGTGGTGTGCCGCACCATGATGGACTCCGGGCGCACGGGTGCACGCGCCGGCCCACGGGGATGCGAGCAGCCAGTGTGATCCGCGCCCCTGCGCAAGGTGAAATGTTTCGGCTATGCTGCTGGCCAAAGAAGGATCCGGGCACTGAAGCCATCCCGGGTCCTTTCGCGCTTTCTGGGCAGAGCCGCTCGAATCGTCCCCGCGCCAGGACTGAGGAAGGAACGCCCCCCGAATGAGCTCACTGCTACTCCTGACAAACGCCCTCCAGCCGTCGTCGCAGGTGCTCCCGGCCCTCGAACTGCTCCTGCACAACGTGCGTGTCGCACCGGCCGAGGGCCCCGCGCTGGTGGACGCCCCCAGCGCGGACGTCATCCTCATCGACGGCCGCAAGGACCTCCCGCAGGTGCGTTCGCTCTGCCAGCTCCTCCGCTCCACAGGACCCGGCTGCCCGCTGCTGCTGATCGTCACCGAGGGCGGCCTGGCCGCCGTCACGGCGGACTGGGGCGTCGACGACGTCGTCCTCGACACCGCGGGCCCCGCCGAGGTGGAGGCCAGGCTGCGACTGGCCACCGGCCGTCAGCAGCTCTCCAACGACGACAGCCCGATGGAGATCCGCAACGGCGACCTGTCGGTGGACGAGGCGACGTACAGCGCCAAGCTCAAGGGCCGGGTGCTCGACCTGACCTTCAAGGAGTTCGAGCTCCTGAAGTACCTGGCCCAGCACCCCGGCCGGGTCTTCACGCGGGCCCAGCTGCTCCAGGAGGTCTGGGGCTACGACTACTTCGGCGGCACCAGGACGGTCGACGTCCACGTCCGGCGCCTGCGGGCCAAGTTGGGCCCGGAGCACGAGTCGCTGATCGGCACGGTGCGGAACGTCGGCTACCGGTTCGTGGTGCCGGAGAAGGACAAGTCCACCGCGGAGAACGAGCACGCGCGGGCCGTGACGCGGGAGGCCGAAGCCCTGGTGAAGGAGGCGGCGGCCCGCCGCCGCTGACTTTTCCGCCGGCCGCGCCGCGCCCACCCACCCGCCCTTGGCTGGGTGCCTCGCGCGGCAGCGGCCGGGCGGCCCGGCGGGGCCTTTCGGGCCCGGCGGCGCAGCCGCCGCAGGCCGGC